>USTH01000021.1 GCA_900557555.1 uncultured Prevotellaceae bacterium
GTGAACTGCACCCCAAAAGTCACACAAAAACTTTTGGGGTGCAGTTCACGTTTCCCCACAGCCTCATTGATGCAGCCTCAACTGCATGGCCGTCTATTTCTATCGGTTGCGCTCTATCAACTGGAGCAGTTTCTCCACGGCCTCGTCTTCTGGGATATTCATCTCCACACATGTCTTGCCGTGGTAAAGCGACACTTTGCCACGTGCTGCTCCAACATAGCCATAGTCGGCATCGGCCATCTCTCCGGGGCCATTAACAATACAGCCCATTACAGCTATCTTCATTGGCGGGAGATGCGAAGTGGCGGCCTTAATGCGCGCTACCGTTGACTTGAGGTCATAGAGAGTGCGCCCACACCCAGGACACGAAATGTATTGCACGGAAGTAACCCTTTGTCCCACTGCCTGAAGAATGGCGAACGCCGTCTCCTGCACCGTGGCTTCTGGAACAGCGAAGTCGCTGAGCCACAGTCCGTCACACAGTCCGTCAAAGAGCAAGGGGGCGGCGTCTGCCGAAGCCTCTATTCTGTGGTCTTCGATTGTGTTTGGGTTATGGTCATACTCCAGATGGATTATCAGGGGATTCTTCAAGCCATAGCTCATCATAGCATGGGCAAGTGCCCGCAAGTGGCCCACGGGGTTAAGGTGGTGGGTCTCGCCTACTACTATGATATCAGGATTTCTGCGCAGGTGCTCCACCATGTCGGGTGTAAGCTGTTCGTACTCAACTTTCATGACCTTGTAGGTAGCGCAAAGTTCTGCAAAGGTATAATCGGGCTTATGCGGGCCGTTGCCCACGGCACGATCACTGATGACGACAGGAACATTAGTGCCGCCTATGTTGCCCACGGCATTTGTCTGGCGGCGCAGTGGGTTGAGGTAGTCAAATTCTTGGGCTTGTTCCGCCCGAATAAAATTGTGTTTGCGTCGTTTGGATATATAGTCAACAAGCTTGCGGGCTACCGGTATCTCACATTCAGGCTCCTCGCTTAACGATACCCTGATTGTGTCGCCCAGCCCATCGGCAAGCAGCGCCCCTATGCCAGCAGCACTCATAATACGCCCGTCGGTTCCCTCGCCCGCTTCGGTAACGCCAAGATGCAAGGGATAGTGCATGTCTTCCTTGTCCATCTGGTTGACGAGCAGACGCACGGAGCGCAACATCACGGAAGGATTGCTGGCCTTGATGCTCAGCACTACATTATTGAAATCCACGTCACGACATACGCGAAGGAAGTCCATGCAACTCTCTACAATGCCCTGTGGTGTGTCGCCGTAACGGCTCATGATGCGGTCGCTGAGAGAGCCGTGGTTTACGCCGATGCGTACTGCGGTGCCATGGGCCTTGCAGATTTCCAGAAAGTTACCAAAGCGTTCACGTATCTTTGCCAGTTCGATGGCATATTCCTCGTCGGTGTACTCCAAGTGCTTGAATCGTCGGGCGGCGTCAACATAGTTACCGGGGTTGATGCGTACCTTCTCCACAACTCGTGCAGCAGCATCTGCCACTTGAGGGTTGAAATGGACATCGGCCACCAAAGGTGTCAGAACAGACTGCCCACGTAAAGTTTCCCTAATGCGCTGCAACGCCACGACCTCACGCATACCTTGGGTCGTAAGCCTAACGTAATCCGCCCCAGCCCTGACGATGCGCAAACATTGAGCCACAGAAGCCTCGACATCTGCGGTAGGAGTGGTTGTCATGCTTTGCAGGCGAATGGCGTTGCCTGCACCTAATGGTCTTGCGCCCACACAGACTTCATTGGTCTGCCTGCGCTGATAATTGAAATACATATAAAATTCGGCTTTGGTTTGCAACAATGTCAGAACTCTAACGGTCTCCACACAAGAGAGGACGCAAACACGTTCAGTTTGTCTTGAAACGGTATTTCACTTCGCCAAGCTCTTTGTTGGCTTTCACTATCTTCTGCTTGAGTTCCTCCTTGTAGTGCTCCAAGCGCTCTGCCAGCAAGTTATCACTCAAGGCGAGCATCTCAACAGCAAGAATAGCGGCGTTAAGAGCACCGTTGACACCCACCGTTGCAACAGGAATGCCGGGTGGCATCTGAATAATAGACAACATGGCGTCAAGTCCGTCAAGCATTCCCTTGATAGGGATGCCGATAACCGGAACTGTGGTGCTGGCAGCTATGACACCCGGCAAGGCGGCCGCCATGCCTGCACCTGCCAGAATTACCTTGATGCCACGCTCCTTTGCTCCTTTGGCAAAAGCCTCTACCTCCGAGGGGGTGCGATGGGCCGAGAGTGCATTCATCTCAAAATAGACACCCATCTCTTCAAAAAAAACAGCAGCCTTATCCATGACTGGTAGGTCTGAAGTGCTGCCCATGATAATACTTACTGTTGGTTTCATATTTATTTAATACAAGGTTCCTTTACAAAAACAATATGGCCAAAAAACCCACCACAAAACCGAGCACCATGCCCGACTGGACTTCTGCCAACGAGTGACGGCGCAATATCAGACGGCTTGACCCTACCGCACCAGCAATAATGATGGTGAGACAAAGCCACCAAGTGGGGTTGAAATTGAATATAATCGAAAACGCCATCAAAGCACCGTTCATTGCGCCTGCGGCGGCAGAATGGGTACTCACCTTGTGCCAGTTGTTGCACAACAAACACACCAACTGCACACAGATGGCGGCTATCACCACGCTGACTACAAAATGGGGGACAACAAAGAACGACATCACATGATAGCACGCAAAGTAGCAGATAAGGCTGAGACAATATGGCACCATGCGCAACTCACGCCTCAACCTCTGCTTTATGGTGTGTTTCATCATGCGGTGATAGAGTGCTATCAGCAGCATAGGAGCGACAACCGTGAAAACATATACCACAGCCAGGACAAAAATCTTATAGTTCAATGGGAATGAGCGCATATAGCTGAACCCCATCAACACGAGCAAACACAGCAAAGGGAAATAATGCGGAGCAAAAAGCACCGTAAACATCTTTGCCACGAGTATCAGATTCTTGTCTTTCATCGGCGCAAGCGTGCTACGGGAATCTTCATTATCTTACGATACTTTGCCACGGTGCGCCGTGCCACATTGAGTTTGGCTGCAAGTTCTTCGTCCGAAATCGGGTTGGCCTTGTCTTCCGCCTCTATCAGCTGGCGCATCTTCTTCATCACATTCTCGCGCGAGACCTCATCGCCCTGCCGATTCAGGAATGTCTGCGTAAACAGTCCGCCCAGATGTATGGTGCCAAAGGGCGTGTCGGCATACTTGTTTGATACAACTCCCGATATAGTGCTGGGGTCACGGCCCACAATTCCGGCAATGTCGCTCTGCGTCATTGGGACCAGCGTTGAACGTTCGCCCGTGTGGAAATACTCTGGCTGCATCTTGACAATAGCCTTCATGGTTTCAAGCAGGGTGTTCTGACGCAATTTGACCGCTGTGAGATACAGCTTGGCCTCGTTCACCTGACGTCTAACAGCCATCTGCTCGCCCGACGGCCTGCCCGACAAGGCATAATCACAATATGACGAACTCATCTTTATTTTGGGCAGATGACCTCTGCTCAACGAAACAACAAATCCATCATCTTTTTCCCTGATAATAAAGTCGGGCGTAATCTGCATTGCCGAGTTGTCTGTCACCGACAACAACGACCCCGCCGGACGCGGATTGAGGTGGCGTACAAGGTCGTAGACTTCGTCAAGCTCTTGACGAGTTAGCTTGAAACGGCTGCACAGCTTTTCAAAACGCTTGTTCTTATAGTCATCAAAGCCCCGTGTGAGGATGTCAATGGCCTTTGCTTTCAAGGGAGAAGTCGTCTCAAGATTTTTCAACTGCATGACGAGGCTTTCCTGAAGATTGCGTGCACCAATGCCAGCCGGCTCAAACGACTGAAGGACACGAAGCACCCTCTTCACTTCGTCAAGACTGACCTCCATGTCCTCATTAATCTCCATCTCATCACAGAGCTTTCGCATGGAATAACGCAAAAATCCGTCATCATCAAGCGAACCTATCAGATAATCCATAATCTGCGCTTCCTTTTCAGTGAGGTCGGCACCAGCCGCCTGCTCTCTAAGCAGGTCGTAGAATGACACTCCCTCGACAGCCGCCTTTTCGCGTGTATTATCGGGGTCATAATAGCTGGGAACATCATCGGGAGCATAGTCGTTTATGCTGTCGTTGTCATAGTCCTCCTTGGTATATTCACGGTCTTCACTTTCGCCGTTAACGGCAGGCAAGTCAGAAAGGGCATCATCGTCACCGGCGTCCTCATATTCCTCCAAAGCAGGATTGGCATCAAGTTGGTTGCGCACATCCTGCTCAAACTCCTGCTGCGACAATCTCAGCAGACGTATCTCCGTCTGGGTCAGAGGCTTCAGCACTTGTCTCTGCTCCTCTGTCTGCTTCTGAACTTGTGTGGTCGATAACTCCTGCAACGCTATACCTCTTTTATAATTATACTGCGAAAATAAGCCAATTAAACGAAACTTGCCACATAAAGACAATAAAATATCATTAAAATTTGGCATTCAATATATTTTTCATACTTTTGCATTACAAAAAGGTAACAAAGTTACGTGTCTCGGCCGTTAGTATTAATGCAGAAGCCTTTCGCCATCGGCCGCTTCACAACACATACACACGACAACTCTAATCCCGAATATGAAAAAAACAATCTTCGCCATCGCCTTGAGCCTCTCCATGCTTCTTGGCACAGAACAAAGCACTGCCCAAATCGACTTTGGCATTGTAGCAGGAATGAATCTTAGCAAAGCCAACTTCCACGAGCCCGTTGGCCGCAACTTCAGCTCAGACAACAAATGCGGTTGGTTTGTCGGCCCTAAACTGGAGTTCACCGTGCCAATCATAGGCTTTGGCATTGATGCTTCTGCCCAATATTCCCAACGCAGCATTAACGGGGCAGACGACATTAACGGCCTAGAGAACACACGCACACTGAAAAGTCTGGAATTTCCCATCAACATCAGATACCAGTTCGGTGCCCCTTCTATCTTGGCAGGCTATCTCGCAACTGGACCACAATTCGGCTTTAATGTCGGGTCGAAAAGTTTCCGCAGCTTCTGGAACCACGAAGAATACAGAATCAAGAACTCCATCCTCTCATGGAACATAGGCGTGGGCCTCAAGGTTCTCAAACATGTCGAGATTGGCGTGGGCTATAACATCGCCCTCTCCAAATTTGCCAAAACCAACACCTCGCGGGAGTCGGTTAAAAGCAATTCCTTTCAAGCGCATCTCGGCTACTTCTTCTAACAGTCCGGCCTTTTTTCACATCTTATCATAACGTGCGAACCGTCTGCCACCGTTGTGGCAAACAGATAGACTTGGCCTCCCTCTTTCAGCTTCAACCGTCTGCGAAGTTCCGCTACCGTTGATGGGAAATTGCGCACAGTGAGGTTGGCTTGTTCTATATCGCCAAGCAAAGCCTTGAGATTGCGCTTGCCAAAGTCACTGTAAGCATTTATGCGAAAACATCGGCCAGGAAAACCATCAATCTTGCTATTGCCAACATAAAGATTGCTCCGCACATGAAGTTTCCACAAACCGCAATCATTGGCAACGGCATCCTGCACACCAGCTTTCAACACCGAAGGATTAGGCTCGTAGAGATATTCTGCCTCTGCCAGCGAACCAACAATAGGAGGCTCGTGCAGCCTTGCCACCCCGACAGCGACTTCCCTGTTGCCCGATTCCAGATTAACACATAAATAGCGACACTCCATCTCTCGTTGTGAACACACCAGCAACAACTCCTTGCATTCACCTCTCACGCTGACCACGTGAACTTCCCTCACCCCAGGCAACACTCTCATTGCCTGACATATGTCAAGCATCGGCGACAACTTCAGCATAACAAAGCTGGCATTGTCAAGCAGCCAGGGCATCAAACGTGTGAGGTCGGGCGTGCAATCCTCTATAGCCACGGTTTTGCGACCTGCACCGTCTCTGCGGGCAGGGTCAAGATATGCCAACGAACAACCATGCGCCACACCTGACAACGCACCGTCAATATCAATACTGGCATTAACCACCTCCAGATTATGCAAGCCCAACAGAGGGAAATTGTGACGGGCTACGTCACAAAGACTTTCCTGTCTCTCTACATACACACTATGCCTGAATAAAGGGGCCATAAAACAGAAGTCCACCCCATAACCACCAGTAAAATCAGCCATTTTAGCTCGTTCGGACTCTGCAGGTAACAACCGAGCCGCCAGTCTCTGCTTGTAGAGAGCGGTCTGTTCACTTGAACACTGCTCCATCGACAGTCGCGGTGGAAACCAAAGACCCTCAACACCCGCCCACGATGGCAGCTTGCACTTGGCTGTCTGCCATCCCTCTATTTGCTGCATACACCACGCAGAGTCAATGCCGTCTGGCATCTTTCTGAGCGCCAACTCTTGCACATTATCTGCAAGGTGTTGCGACACAAACTCCTCGTTTGTCATGCGCCCTCTTGTGTCATGAGAACCCTGACCGCCTCGGCCAACTGGTCGGGGCACGATGTCCGCTTGGTTCCACAGCGTATCCCGCGCAATTTGGCAATAACATCTTCATACTTCATACCCCTGACAAGCAACGATATTCCTTGAAGGTTACCGTTGCAACCACCGATAAATCTTACGTCGGTTATTCTGCCTTTGTCACCCGTCAGTATTATCTGCTGACTGCATGTTCCCTGTGTGTTGAATACAATTTGCTTCATTTCAACTCGTTTTCCTGTTAGTAATACAAAAGTAGTGCTTTTTAAGTTAAAATCACGCCTTTAGACCTTGGGCACGATTTGTTTTTAGTATTTTTGCAGAAAATTTTTTCACTTAAGAATCCAACTACATACGAAATGAAAAAGATCTTCCTAACAATTGCATTGACAGCACTGGTTTCTGTCGCAGCCAAAGCACAACTAATCAAGAGCATCTGCTCACCAAATGGGCAAGTTACACTGAACGTAGGGCTAACCCCCTCTGGTGAGCCAACCTACAAATTGGACTACAAGGGCAAACCTGTTGTCAAGCTCTCTAAGTTGGGACTTGAACTGAAAACCGGCACTTCGTTGCTCAATGGATTTAATATTACTAAAACAGACACAACATCGTTCGATGAAGTATGGCATCCGGTTTGGGGAGAACTTAAAGATATACGCAACCACTACAACGAGCTTGCCGTTACATTCCATCAAGCCAAACCCGAACGCGACATGATTGTAAGGTTTCGCGTCTTTGATGACGGACTTGGCTTTCGCTATGAATTTCCACTCTGCCGCAACCTGAGCTACTTCGTTGTCAAGGAAGAACACACCCAATTCGCCATGGCAGGAGATCACACCGCATTCTGGATTCCCGGTGACTATGACACCCAAGAATACAACTACACCGAGAGCAAGCTTTCTGAGATACGCAAGAAAATGCCAGAAGCCATGAGGTGGCAACCTATCAACGACAAGGCTCCTGGCAACGTGGTGCAGACATCATTGCAGATGAAGACTGCCGACGGGCTGTATATCAACCTGCACGAAGCAGCACTGATTGACTACTCGTGTATGCACCTGCTTCTCAACGACACCACACTGACCTTTGAGTCTCATCTTACCCCCGACGCCTTGGGCGACAAAGGCTATCTGCAAGCTCCGTGCAAAAGTCCGTGGCGTACCGTCATTGTTAGTGACGATGCACGCGACATCCTCAACTCAAAGATGACCCTCAACCTCAACGAGCCGTGTGCCATAAAGGACCCCTCATGGATCAAGCCAGTTAAATTCATGGGTGTATGGTGGGAAATGATTACAGGCTATGGTTCATGGTCATACACTTCAGACCTGCCAGCCATTAAGCTTGGCGAAGTGGACTACCGCAAACTCAAACCTCACGGATTTCACAGCGCCAACAACGCCAACGTAAAGAAATACATCGACTTTGCTTCTGCTAATGGTTTCGACCAACTTCTGGTGGAGGGCTGGAACATAGGTTGGGAAGACTGGTTCCGCAAGTCAAAGGATTATGTTTTTGACTTCCTCACCCCCTACCCCGACTTTAATGTTGACTCTCTTCAAGACTATGCCCTAAGCAAAGGTATACGCCTCATGATGCACCACGAGACATCTTCGTCGGCACGCAATTACGAGCGCCACCTCGACCGAGCATATAAGTTCATGAACGACCACTACTACACCTCTGTTAAGTCGGGTTATGTAGGACCTATCATTCCACGCGGCGAACACCACTACGGTCAATGGATGAACAACCACTACCTCTACTGCATCAAGAAAGCCGCCGACTACCACATCTGCGTTGACGCTCACGAAGCCGTGCGCCCAACTGGTCTGTGCCGCACATGGCCTAACCTCGTTGCCAACGAATCGGCACGCGGAGGCGAATATGATCAAAGCAGTGGCAATCTGCCGTTCCATGCCACCATTCTGCCTTTTACACGCCTGTTGGGAGGCCCGATGGACTATACCCCAGGCATTTTTGATATCAAACTGTCGTTTATCAAAGGCAACCACCCCAACCGTTACCTGCGCAGCACGCTATGCAAGCAGTTGGCTCTCTATCTCACAATGCCTTCGCCACTTCAGATGGCCGCCGACCTGCCCGAAAGCTATATGAAACACATGGATGCCTTCCAGTTTATCAAGGACGTGGCACTCGACTGGCAAGACAGTCGCTATCTTGAGGCTGAACCAGGACGATACATCACCGTGGCACGCCAAGCTAAAGATACTGGCCTATGGTTTGTAGGTGGCGTCACTGGTGACGATGCACGTACCACACAAGTGACATTCGACTTCCTTAAGAAAAACCACAAATACATAGCCACCATCTATGAAGATGCACCCGATGCAGACTATGAGACCAACCCTGAAGCATACAACATACGCACGGTTACGGTTACTAACAAGTCAAAAATCAACATACACATGGCTCGTAGCGGAGGGTTCGCCATCAGCATCAAACCAGAATAAAAGGAGACCAATACACCACACTACATGCTGACAGACAATATTGACCTTAACGGCAACACTGTTCTTGTGACTGGTGCGGCCGGATTCATAGGCGGCAACCTCGTCAAGCACCTATTTGCTATTTACCCTAACATACACATCATAGGCATCGACTCACTCAACGACTACTACGATGTTTGCCTTAAGCACGAACGCCTACGGGAAATTGAAGAACTCGGACGCAACTGGACATTCATCCACGACACCATTGCCAACAAGGCTATCGTTGACCGGCTGTTTTGCGACCACTCTATAAATGTTGTCGTAAACCTTGCCGCTCAGGCTGGTGTGAGGTATTCTATCACCAATCCCGATGCCTATATTGAGAGCAATATCATTGGTTTTTACAACATCTTGGAGGCCTGCCGTCACCACAATGTCAGCCATCTGGTCTATGCCAGCAGCTCATCGGTGTACGGGGCAAACAGGAGAATACCCTACTCCACTGATGACAAGGTTGACAACCCAGTGTCACTCTACGCCGCCACAAAGAAAAGCGATGAATTGATGGCTCACGCCTACTCAAAACTGTACAACATTCCCTCTACAGGACTTCGCTTCTTCACTGTCTACGGTCCCGCAGGACGCCCCGACATGGCATATTTCAGTTTCACCAACAAACTGCGCAACGGAGAAACAATAAAAATCTTCAATTACGGTAATTGCCAACGCGACTTTACGTATATTGACGACATTGTAGAGGGCATGACAAGAGTGATAAGACATGCTCCCGAGAAGTCTGTGGGTGACGACGGCCTGCCAATGCCACCATACAAACTGTATAACATAGGCAACAGCCACCCCCAGAACCTCCTTGACTTCGTAACAATACTGCAAGAAGAGCTGGTCAGAGCTAAGGTGTTGCCTGCCAACTACAACTTTGAGGCACACCGGCAACTGGTACCCATGCAACCCGGTGACGTACCCGTAACCTTTGCCGACACCTTGCCATTAGAACAGGACTTTGGCTTCAAGCCTTCAACCGACTTGAGAACAGGATTGAGGACTTTTGCCCAATGGTACAGAAAATACTACTCTTAAGCCACCAGAGCCGCCAAACCGAATCTGTGCAGACCTTGATGTCTCATCTTTCATTTCTAACCAAGCCTGCATTTCTTTCAGCAAAAGCCTTCGCCATCATCTGCCATACCCTCAACACCACCACGGCTATCTGGCCGCAACAAGATACGGCAGTATTCTAAATGAAGCCCTCGGGTAGGAAGACTTGCTGGTAAAAATCTTTCTGACGACACTATCCAACCGAATAAATATGGCATACGGCGTGTGATTTGCGTAAATCACACGCCGTATGCCATATAGTAGCACCAATATTTTGGTCATGTTATATTTTTTGCATAACTTGCACTCAATTTTAATTTTGTTTACATTTGAACCCGTTGTTTTGACAAGTTTTAACCCTGTCTGGCGACCGCGGCTTTGACAACATAATAATTTAAAAACAATCCTATTTATATTTCTTTTCTGAAAAGAAATGTCTGAAAATCGACTATAATAACACTTTATTTATTCACCAAACTAACACAACAAAAATGAAAAAATTATTTTTTACATTCGCGACCCTCTTTGTCGGCATCACTCTTTGTGCCCAGAATTTCCAGTTGCACTACGACTTCGGTCGCCGCATCTACTCAGACGAAGAAGCCACACGACAAAACATCACCCTCACCTATGAGCAGTTCAAAGCTGATAAGCTCGGGTCATGGTATTGGTTTGTGGACTTCGACATGTACCACGATGGCATGAAAGGTGCCTACACCGAAATCTCTCGTGAGTTCAATATCGGCAACTCTGGTCTCGCAGCCCATGTGGAATACGATGGTGGTATGACTACATTTAAAAATGGTGGCGGCACACGCTTCCAAAATGCAGTTCTCATAGGTCCGGCATTGAACGGACACTCTGCCGACTTCTCCAAAACATGGGGCATTCAGGCAATGTACAAACAATATTTCAAGGGCCAAGATGACCACCGTGCATACGCTTCTGTACAGCTCACCGGAACATGGGGTCTCACCTTTGCCAAGGGCAAGGGAACATTCTCTGGCTTCATTGACCTATGGCGTGGCGAAAAAGCCAACAACCACGGAAAATTGGTTATCATTACCGAACCTCAGATATGGTACAACGCTACAAAGCACTTCTCTGTCGGTTCTGAAGTCGAAATCAGCAACAACTTCGTAATAAACGAGAAGTCAGGCTCAGGCAAGAACGTATACATCAACCCTACGCTTGCTGTTAAATACGTATTCTAAGAACCCCTCTTACAATCATCATATGCTACAGAAACTCTTTGGCTTTGATGCCAGCACCATGACCGTGAGGAAAGAAGTAATGGGAGGTATAACCTCTTTCCTCACCATGGCATACATCCTTGCTGTCAACCCCATGATACTTAGCGCCGCTGGCATGGACCAGAATGCGGTATTCACCTCTACGGCCGTTTCGGCAATCATCGCCACACTTATCATGGCAATCTATGCCAAGCTGCCGTTTGCTCTTGCTCCAGGCATGGGACTCAACGCATTCTTCGCCTACACGGTGTGCTTGGCAATGGGACACACATGGCAGTTCGCCCTCACCGCTGTGTTGATAGAGGGCATCATCTTCCTTATATTGACAATGACAGGTTTGCGACAAAAAATCGTAGATTGTCTGCCCGTGATTTTCCGTCATTCCATCTCTCCAGGTATTGGCCTGTTCATTGCCTTCATCGGTTTGAAGAATGCCGGCATCGTGGTTAAGAACGATGCAACATTCATCAGCCTTGGCAACCTTCACGACCCTGCTGTGCTTCTGGCTTGCATAGGCATTGTTATCAGCGCAGTACTGCTTGTGCGCAAGGTTACAGGTGCTTTACTGATAGGCATCTTGCTTGTAACCATCATTGGCATACCTATGGGCATCACCAACCTCTCGTCGTCTATCATCAGTGCTCCCCCAAGTCTGGCACCCATCTTCTGCAAATTTGAGTGGAGCAACATATTAAGCCTTGAGATGGTAATCTGCGTGTTCACGTTCTTGTTTATAGATATGTTTGACACCATCGGCACTATTATCGGTGTGAGCGACCGTGCCGGCATGATTGACAAAAACGGTAACATTCCTCACCTTAAACAAGCCTTTACCGCTGATGCCATTGGCACAACTGTTGGCGCTATGTTAGGAACCTCTACCGTAACAACTTACGTTGAAAGCGCAGCTGGCGTAAACGAAGGCGGACGTAGCGGTCTTACATCGCTCTCCACTGCAGTGTGCTTCATCGTTGCCCTGTTCTTTGCCCCACTGTTCCTCGCCATTCCTGCACAAGCCACAGCACCTGCTCTGATATTGGTCGGTGTGATGATGATGAACTCTGTCAACAAGATTGACTTCCACGACTATGCAAGCGCTATTCCGTGCTTCATCTGCTTGGCATTCATTCCGCTGACATGCTCCATCTCCGAAGGCATACTGCTCGGTGTTATCTCGTGGGTTATCATCCACCTGTGTAGCGGCAGACTCAAAGATGTCAATGTAGGCATGGTCATTTTGGCTACCCTCTTCATACTGCGATACATCTTCCTATAGGTAGACGCATATAGTCAGAGAATATACTAAACCCAAATCGGTTATTATGGCTTGCTTGTATTTTGTTTTTTAGAAGAGTGGATTTTTGTTGGCTTTTGATGAGTAATAGCGAGCTATTGTGAATTAAAGACAAGCAAAAGACGCCTTAAAACAAAAGACAATAAGACAAAGACGACCTTACGACCGATTTATGTTAAACTGGCAGAACCCAGAATTCGTTGGGTTCTGCCAGTTTTCTTTTCAATATAGGCTAACTCACACACACGTGGGCTTAGCAACCACCGCTGCGGTCTGGTTGTCACTGTGCCTTGGAAGGCTTATAGATGAGCGGTCTGGTTAGTCCGAGTATGCGTTTGTTGTCAAGCACTGTACGCAGGGCCGTCCGTTGGAGGATGTCGGCACGCAAGGAGGGCAGACCAAGACGCGTGGCAGACTTGTACTTGCGCTGCAGGATGGTTGCAACAAAACAATGAGCTGCCAGATAGCTGCCCGCCAACGAGGGGTGATAGTTATCCTTCGCATAAAGCTCAATCTCGGGATGTTCGCGCCGCACTGTCTGCCATGCCATGCCAACGGGAGCACACCATGCACTGTTTTCGTAAGTCATCTCAAGGTAACTCAGACGCAGATGATTCTGAAAATCGGTGTAGTTCTCGTCGAGCGGATACGCAGGGTCGCGCATCCGACTGTTATGGACGTTGGTGTATTTGTGCCCCCACGTCATATAAAAGATTACACGGACATTCGGCGACCCATCCTTTGCAAGACTGTCAAGCAAATGGGCATAGTGATACGTATCGGATATGACCTCACGCGTGGACTGCGCGGGGCCCGTACTGTACTCCTGAATGACCACGTAGTCCCAACCGCCTTTTTTCAATGCGCCTATTAGCAAGGGGTTTCTATAATGACCCGACAGGTGCTCTCCACCCTTAAGAAATCGCACAGGAGAAAGCTTCACTCCCTGTTCGGCGGCTATTTTGCTCACCATGCCAGGTAGATCGTTATACATTGTATAGCTGTTGCCAATCCACAAAATCCTCAAAGAGTCCTTGCCGCTTCCCCATACACTGATGGTTACAGAGCAAAGCGCCACACACATCATGTGGCGAAGCAATCTACATTTCATACGTCTCCCTATTATTTCTTGAGCTTGCGCCCGTTAATCTCTATCAATTCAAAATCAAGCTGTCGCTTTTCAAGATTTGCGCTTGCAACACGCACTTTCACAGGGTCGCCCAGATTAATTGAGCGATGAGTGCGGCATCCTCGCAAGCACATTGCGCGATCATCAAAGTAATAATAGTCATCACGCAGTGTACGCATCGGCACGGCCCCCTCACATTTTGACTCAGCCAGTTCCACGTACAGACCAAAGTCTGTGGTACCACTCACCTTGCCGGCAAACTCCTGCCCTATCTTGTCGGCAAGAAATTCCACCTGCTTGTACTTGATAGATGCGCGCTCGGCATTTGCCGCCAACTGTTCCATGGCACTGGAGTGTTCACACTGCTCTTCACATTTTTGGCGGTTCACACTGCGTCCGCCTGCCAGATAACGCGTAAGAAGGCGATGAACCATCTGGTCGGGATAACGCCTGATGGGCGAGGTGAAGTGTGTGTAGTATTTGAACATCAGTCCATAATGCCCGATATTATGTGTGCTGTAGCGTGCTTTCATCATTGAGCGCAATGTAATGTCCTCTATCAGCTCCTGCTCGCGCGACCCCTGAGCCTTGGCAAGCATGGCGTTAATGTCCTTTGACACGCTCTTCTTTGAACCCGAAGCATCGAGATGGTAGCCGAAACGTGCCACGTAACCTGCCAGTTTCTCGAGCTTTTCAGGGTCGGGCACATCGTGAATACGATAAGGGAACACCTTGGCCTTGACACCAGATGGCACCATGCCTATGCGTTGAGCAACATAACGGTTGGCCAAAAGCATAAACTCCTCCACCAACTTGTTGGCGTCCATCGCCACCTTGGCATAGGTGCTTATAGGATGCCCCTTGTCATCAAGTTCAAAGCGCACTTCCTCGCGTTCAAACTCTATTGCACCGTTTTTGGTGCGCTGTGCCCTCAACTTCTTTGCAATGCGGTTAAGCAAAATCAGCTCTTTGGCAAACTCACCCACAGGAGACCCGTCTGCATTGGGCTTGACACGCACAGGGTGAAAGCCCGGCTTGGTGAGATCTTCGGGTGAGGCTTCACCGTTTTGTTCCAAGATGGCCTGCACTTCTTCATACATAAAACGACGGTTACTTCTTATTACTGTACGTGCTATGTGGCAGTCGGCCACAGCACCGCTGTCGTCCATCTTGAAGATTACGCTATATGCCAACTTGTCCTCATCGGGGCGGAGCGAACAGATATAGTTACACAACTTTTCAGGCAACATCGGTATGGTGCGGTCTACAAGATAGATACTTGTAGCCCGATTGTAGGCCTCCTCGTCAATGGGTGAACCCTCCTTAACATAATATGTCACATCGGCAATGTGAACACCCACCTCCCACAAGCCGTCATCAAGATGCCTTATTGAGAGAGCATCGTCAAAATCCTTGGCATCACGCGGGTCTATGGTAAAAGTGGGGACCTGACGGAAATCCTCGCGACTGTCTATCTCACTCTGGTTGATGTCTGCGGGAATCTTGTCAGCCAGTTTCTCCAAATTCTCTGGATAGCAATACGGCAAGCCGAACTCGGCCAAAATGGCGTGCATCTCTGTGGTGTTGTCGCCCGTGGCGCCAAGCACATCTACAATCTTGCCCACAGGAGAGCGGTTGTTCCTTGAAGGCCATTCAACAATCTTGACTATCACCTTGTCACCGTTGCGGGCTGACCCAAGGCTTGCCTTTGGAATGAAGATGTCATACGGTAGATACTTATCAGTCGTTTCCAAAAAAGCAAAATGCTTGTCTACAGAAAGCACGCCCACAAAGGTATCCTTGGCTCTGGTTATAACAGTTCCAACGATCGCCTCCTGTCTGTTGGCTTTTCTGTTGAACGTTACTGTAGCCGACACTCTGTCACCGTTGAGTGCCGTAGCGCTGTTGCGTTCATCAAGATAAATTGGAGTGTCATCACCATCGGCAAGGAAAGAGTATTCTTTGCCGTGGCGCGTCACAACGCCCTCCTTCAAATCCTGACGCGCCTTCAAGCAGTAACCTCCAGAAGCGCTTAGCGACAAATAGCCACACATCACCAGGTCTTCAAGAATGTCTACCATCACCATACGAGACGGATGAGCCTTAAGGCTGAACTCATTATACAGCTCGGTCTTGCTATATACAGAATTTGGATTGGCAAGAAAAAAATCCATCAACATATTTGCCAATTCCCTTCTGTTCTTCCTGCTCTGATAATTTGTTTTCTTCCCCATAGTTATATATAATATGTAGTAGCCCTCAAATAGGGATAATGCAAAGGAACGCATTTTCTTTTAAACAAACACCATCACTTTACCGAAAAGTTTCATATCTTTGCACAAATTTAACCAAAACAGATTTTTGCCCTCCACAAACTCGCACATGCAACAATGAGGAAACTTACAGTACTGACAGGCGCTGGCATAAGCGCTGAGAGTGGCATCTCCACATTTCGTGATTCGGGCGGACTGTGGGAACAGTACCCCGTGATGAAAGTTGCCAGCCACACAGGGTGGCTCAACGATCCCGAACTGGTTAACCGTTTCTACAACGAGCGTCGCAAACAACTCTTCCGAACCATGCCCTGCGGTGCTCATAAGATACTCGCACAATTAGAAGATGACTACGAAGTGTGTGTTATTACCCAAAACATCGATGACCTGCACGAAAGAGCTGGTTCTACAAACGTAATCCATCTGCATGGAGAACTCAAGAAAGTATGCTCGTCTGCCGATGTGGAAAACCCACGCTACTGGAAAATCCTTGACGAGAATAACTGTGAGGTCAAACCCAGTGAGAAGGCTGGCGACGGTTCGCTGCTGAGACCATATATCGTGTTCTTTGAAGAAGCCGTACCAATGATTTCGGTTGCAGCACAAAAAGTTAGCGAAGCCGACATCTTTGTCATAATAGGAACATCACTCAACGTCTACCCCGCAGCCGGACTTATAGACTATGCAAAAAAAGATGTTCCCATTTTCTTGATAGACCCAAAAGACGTCAAGACGCCATACGGAATCAATGTGACACACATCAAAGCAGGTGCCACTGACGGAATGAAACAGCTCGTCAGTGACCTTACAAACCTATGAACTCCACCTCTGTTCTCATAACAGGCGCAAGCGGTTTTATAGGTAGCCACCTCGTGGAAACCGCCATTAAACTCGGCTATGAAACATGGGCAGGAGTACGCTCCACCTCATCAAGAGAATATCTGAACGACAGGCGTATACAAACTATTGAGCTTAACCTTGACTGTCCAGAAGAACTGTACAGACAACTCTCTACGTTTCAGAAACACCATGGAGGAAAGACTTGGGACTATATCATACACGCCGCAGGAGTCACCAAGGCTACAAACGAAAAAACCTTCATGAGTGCGAACTGCCTGACTACACAGCATTTGGCAGACACGCTAGCAAAACTCAACAACAAACCCCGTCGATTCGTATACCTCAGTTCGCTGAGCGCAGCACAGAGAGAAGGCATGCCGACTGGTGAGTCTGCCGCCACAGCCTACGGACGTTCCAAACTTCTTGCAGAACACTACCTGCTTAACTTGGCAGACCCTCTCGATGTCGTCATTCTGAGGCCTACCGCAGTTTACGGGCCACGCGAAAAAGACTTCCTGCTTGCCATAAAAGCCATGAAACACCATCTTTGCCTTGCCTTCGGCAGAAAGCAACAAAGATTGTCATTCATCTACGTGAAAGACTTGTGCAAAGTGGCATTCAACGCCCTTACTGAAGGGAAGGGACATTGCACCTACTTCGTTTCAGACGGTCAGACCTATACCAACCGAGAGGTCACCAAGAGCATACAGCAAACTTTGGGTACACGCCACACCATACGCCTGACCTTGCCCCTTTGGATGCTCAAGGTGTTGTGCCGTTTTGGAGAAAGAATCTCGCAAATCACAAAACACCCGACATTATTAAACAACGACAAATACAAAATACTAAAACAACGAGACTGGACATGCAACCCGTCTGAAACAGAAAGAGCTCTCGGCTTCAAACCTGAGTATGACCTTTACCGGGGGCTTGCAGAAACTATCTCATGGTATAAACAACAACTATGGATCTGACACATTACTTCAAAAGACAACATCCTATGCCTGGACTCAACGGCATAGAAAAGATTGCTACCATCTACATTGGCATTACTCTTGTTCTGACAGCTATCTTCTACCCCGATATCGAAGAAGCAACCCTATTCAGTATCATTTCTGGCAGGGTGGCGGTTATCATCGGTACAAGCCTCCTCTTATGGCTCTACAAACGATATCCATGCCACGCCACCTACCATCTCAGGGTACTCTTCCAAGTCGCTCTGTTGGCATATTGGTATCCTGACATCTACAACATTGCGGCACAGATGCCAAGCCAAGACCACATTCTTGCCATCGCTGACCAAGCCATCTTCGGATGCCAACCGTCTGTAGTGTTCAGCCAGACGCTCAGCGGCACTTTTTGGAACGAGCTCTTCAACATGGGCTATTTCTCCTACTATCTGATGATTGCCGCCGTGGTTTTTCTGGCCATTGTCAAGCGTCCGCGCAAATTCGACAAGACTACCTTTGTATTGATGAGTACTTTTTTTATGTACTATACAGTGTTTCTCCTCTTCAACTCTGCCGGTCCGCAGTTCTATTTCAGCTGCCCTGGCGTAGATGTCTCCCACGGGGAGTTTCCGCCTGTTGACACTTGGTTTCGTGACCACAACACTCTAAACCATATGAGCAACGTGACTGGACCGTTCAGCTATCTCATACATCTGGTACAAGCTGGAGAGAAACCCATCGCCGCATTCCCCAGCAGCCATGTAGGGGCCTCAACTATTATACTCTACCTGACTCTGCGCATGAAGAAAAAATGGGGTGTCATCATGTTGCCTTTCTGGGTCATACTATGTCTCTCTACCGTCTACATCGGTGCCCACTATGCTATAGACGTGGTCGGCGGACTGCTATCTGCCTTGCTGTTCGTTGCAATTAGCAACAAACTTTACGCCACAAAATTCTTCCATCGCCCACAAGGATTTGACGAACTCCACCGCTTTGGACACCACCACCAACACCGCCGACATCGCGAATAAACCCAAAGCAACCGTTGACCACAGGAGGAGGAGATATAGGACAGAAGTCTATCACCAAATAAAAATGCGTCCGACCCGAACAACCAAGGTTGCGCCCATAAGAAATGATCCCTATCCAGATAGTCATTCAAGAAGTCGCCCCCAAACGGTTTAATACCGTTTGGGGGCGACTTCTTGAATGACCTAATCGAAACCAGGAATATCACTTAATCTCTACACTCTCATCAGTAAAGAATGCAGACGTAATCTGTCCATTCATATTGCCGTCATAAATAACTTGCGAGTTCTTCAGGGCGTTCCACACCGGAGTCTTGAAATCTGCCACTCCATTCTTGTCTGTGAGTTTATAGAAAGTATGTATCTCTACAGTGAAGCCATCATTGTATCTTCTTTCAAGGGCCTTGAGCAGCTCGTCCGTAACACCCGTAATGTTGATGACAACACTTTCAGTCAAGCGTTCTACCTTTACGTTTACGGTTGAACCTATTGTTTTGTTATAATTCTGGATTTCATAGTACTTCTCAAAGTATCTTGCAACCTCGTTGGTATCTGCGTTCTCCAGCGTGTAGTCTTTGCCTACAGGTATAACAATCTTAACATCTTTTGCCTCCTTGATATGCACCGAAGTCTTGATTTCTCCCCAATTGTCATGCCTCTGCTGGTGGATGTCTACACCCAAGGTCTTGTCAAGGGGCTTTATATTATAATTGACAGGCAGGGAATCCATAAGCTCCTCATAGGTTAGCTGTTTGCCATTTTCACCAAAAGTAATTTCCTGGAAACCCTCATCTCTGCAAGCATCACATGCCTCCTTGATATCCACTTTGTCGGTAAGCAAGCCGTCAATGTGCCAACCGTTAAACATATCCTTGGCCAGATACCACACGACATGAATGTTTTTCTCAACAACTGTAGGGGAAATGCGTTGGTTTCTCAAGATTTTTCCATTAATGGTAGCAAGTATCGATGCTGTCGCCGTATCACCTGCCGCAATCAAAGTCCTAAGACCAGAGCCATTGGTGCTCAACAGATACGAATTGTTGTTGCCTTTGTTGATGGTAATAAAAGGACAGTCTTTATAGAGCTTACCACCGATAATTACACCAACATAATTGTTGGCAGGGTAATTATAACCGAGACGTGGGTCTATCTTTACATTGAAGTAATTCACCGTCACTACTGGCGCAAGTGGATTAACGGACGCACGCATCTGCATTCCGTCCACCTTAGAAATGTTGTCAAGCGTTTCAACGCCCATTAAAACCTCTGTAGCGGGAGCACTCGCAAGCCAAGAGTTGCCACCTTCACCACCTTCTTCCGAACTTGAACACGATACCAACGCACAAGCCACAGCAAGAAAGAGCACTGCTTTTTTCATGTTAATCATATTTTTCTTCTTTTTTATTTTATGTCTATTTCGTACGATCTTGATACTTAAACAGAAATCAGTTATACTACACAGCGAATATTAGCACTATTTCTATATATTTAAACTAAGGTATTATTTTACCGGTGCAAAATTACTTGTTTTTTTTCTACCACAACAGATTTTTCGTACTTTTTACGCTACTGCAAAATATTGACCTACATTAGTCTTTTAATCAATCCTATTTACCTAACGAGAAATACGCTTTCGATTGAGGCATTAATCAATGCTAAAACGCACAGTTTTTCTTGTCGCACAGTCTTGCTTAAAACCACTTTTTCGAATATAAGACGCATAAACTCCGCCTTATTCATGAAAAATACGTTTTTTTGCATTTTTCTTCACTAAAAGTTGTCCTTTTTCGCAAGGAAATCATATCTTTGCCCAGAAAGAAGCGTTTCTATCGATACAGTTTGCATAACAAAACTGTATTGAGGGGCAAAAGCAAAACAACAAAACGAAAAGAAAGTAACTCCTTTTTATACTAATTTTTTTAACAACTTGTCACATGAAGAAATTTTTATTTTCTTTCTTGACTGCACTGTTATGTGCATTCATGTGGAACAGCGTTAGCGCTCGTATTATTCAGAGCGACCGCATTCCTGCCAAGCTCATCAAGGCCGGTGACACCATCGCCCTTGAATGTGGCACGCCTGGGAATCATTCAAACTACTTCCTTGGCTTTAACGACAAAAACGAGCTACAGAACGTCACTCCTTTTGGAGCGCGCACAACATGGATTGTGTCTGATGGCCCGCTTAACTCCTTGGGTGAGAAGACCTATTATCTTCAAAACCTTAACGACTTGTCATATCTTGGAGCAGGCAAAGAAGACCCGATGGTAAACGGGACTGGTAGCCTTGGCCCGACGAAGTCAATTGAAGAGGCTCTGCCTCTGTCTATCTATTCGGCAGAAGACTCAAGCGAAGTGAATAACGACTACGCCCCCATTTGGGACAACGAGTCTGCTGTTCTTTGCTTTAAGCACGACAACGGTGATTACAACTTCCTTGGCAACTGCGGCTATTGGGGCATTACAACCGTGTGGTTCTGGAAGTATCACGACACCAACGCGTGGAACATATACAAAGTCATCTACGAGAAAGATATGCAAGGTGACCTTCAGGCTCTTATCGATGAAATTTCCGAATCTGGCATAGAGTACGAATCTGGCACAGCGCCAGGACTCTACCCACAAGCCAAAGTTGAAGCTTTCAATACTGCTCTCGAAGAGGCGCTTCTCACATCTATGCAAGAAGGGCTTTCTGACGAAGTATACAAGGCAGCTATGGATAAACTCACCAATGCAAAATACGACCTTGAACACAGCGTTAACCCCATTGTAGAAGGCTATTATTACGTTGTTAGCGCCTATAGCAACTTTATGAACAGCCAAGGAAAAGAAATGGCATGGACAGCCTATACCAATAACTGGCTGGGCTGGACTACGTTCAACTACCTTGACCCCTCACAGGTATTCAAGTTTACTCCGCTTCCAAGTGGCAACTTCACCATTCAGAACTACGACACCGACCTCTATGTTAACGGGGCTACCGAACATGATGGAGGCTCTGCTGTCGTGTGCACCTCCACTCCTGGCTATGAACAAATTGCAGAGCCTATCGGCTCACTCCAGTGGCTGTTCTACAACACAGACTACAACGTGGCATACCATCCGCGTTACCACAACTCCGGCAACGGTTCTGGTGGAGAAATAGTTCCTTACAACGCCAACAAACTCAACCAGCACTCTACATGGTATATTCGCATGGTACCGGATTCTGTTATGCAGAAACTGCCCGCCATCAAGGTTCAGATTGCCCTCAATAGGGAGCTTTCAAATCTTGCCACCGAGGCCAACGGTATCTTTGACAAACTTACGGTATATACAGTTGACACCATTGGTGCCATCACAAACGCCACTGACGATGATCCCGGCAACCAAGTTTCTTCTAATGCGAAAGACCCTGGCGAAGGAAGCTACGCAGCCCTTATTGACGGCAAGACTACTATCTTCCACTCTACATGGCATGTAGACAACGACCCCCTCACAGTTCCTCACAACCTGCAGTTTGACCTGTCAAGCAAACCTGTGGCTGGCTTCCAGATGAAGATGATACAGCGTTGCGACTCTTGGGGAACAAAAGACCGTCCATGCATCATAAAATTCTATGCAACCAATGACCCGGCAGCAGAAGACGCTTGGACGTTCATACGCCAAGTGGACCTCACCAGCTCTTGGTCAAACAACGCCGAGAATTACCAAAATCGCGTAACAACACCAGTCATCGATCTCGGCAAGGCATACAGCCATGTACGTATGGATGTTATCGCTACCCAAGAAAACCGCAAAAACGCTGGTGCACAATATCCGTTCTTCTCACTTGCAGAACTGCAGATTTATCCTGTAGTGCTTGACGAGACTCTCTCCCAATATTGCTATATTGATGGACTTGCTCCTAAAGCCGACAATATGCGCAAACTTGCAACAGAGGCTGTCGCCAAAGTTGCCAACTCTACAGTTACAACAGAAGACGTGACTGCTCTCAAGGCCGCCATCAATGACGTGAAAGCTCTCTATGCCGACACCACAGAAATAACCTCACTTCTGGGCGACCTGCAGAATTACGTGAATACCGCTGTTTACGGCACTGGCATTGGTGAAACGACCGAAGAAGCCACAACAGCACTGCAAACAGCTATCAACGAAGCAAAGGGCTCAAGCTTTACCACTCCTCTTGTAAAGGCGGAAGTTGATGCCGCTTTGCAAAAACTGACAACTGCAAAAGAGGCTTTCATGACTACTGTCAAGATGCCTGAAGCAGACAAATGGTATTACATCATCTCCGCATCCAGAACAGAGACCCACTTCAACGGTGGTGACCAGACCGCACCTCTGCCTATGGCCAACTCTGCCCTCTATGCCGAAGGGCCAAGCACTGGCGACCACATCCGCTACGGACTTCTTGACGAAAGCGGACAGCCCAACTACACATACAATGCCAACGCTATGTGGCGTTTCGTGAAAATTGAAGGCTCAGAAGACTATGCGCTCCAATGCATGGGTACAGGTCAATATATGGGCGATGGTTCTGCCATCAAGACTGGCGCAAGCATCTACACTGCACTTCAGCCAATACCTTACACTGCCAAATTCCTCGGCAACGCCTCATTCAGCCTCGTACCTCAAGCCAACATAGGCACCAAAAACGCTCTTGTTGCTTGCCTTACAGGCCAGCACGCCGAAGTAAATGAAGCTACTGTATATGGCGACGGCTCATGGAAATTCATTGAAATAAACCCAGAGCAAACAGAATGCATCATCATCAATACTTTCGCAAGAAACCTCATGGATGTCTTTACTATGCCATTCAACGTTGAAGACCTCACAGGCTACAACGAAGACGCACAGCTCTATGGCATCAAGAAGATGACCAAAAACGAAGACAACACCACCACGATTGAACTCTACGCCAAAGAAAGCGCAAAGGCTGGTGAGTCCTGCATTCTCGTAAATGGTGTGCCGGGCGAAGAAACAGAGGAATGTGAGCTTATTATCCCTCTGCCTACAGAGTTTGCAAGCAAGGCAACTCCTTCAAACGGTATCTACGGTATGATTACAGGAGAAACCGCACCTGCAGGAACCGCTTATTCTGAAGGCGCCAAATTCAAAGTTGCGACTAAAGAAACTGGCATCGGTGCATATACTGGTATCATCAACCCAGCATACTACACGGGCGAAGTTGAAGGCGTTGAAACTGCCCTTACCCTTACCGTTGAAGGCCTTGTATGGCCTACAACCGTTGCAGGTGACGTAAACGGCGACGGCAGAATTGATGCTACC
>USTH01000022.1 GCA_900557555.1 uncultured Prevotellaceae bacterium
CATGACAAAGCCTCGGCTTGTGAAAGTCGGGGCTTTGTTTTATGGTTTACAGCAGACTACAAAAAAGAGGCTGCGCCTATTTTGACACAGCCTCATGGCATGTTTGTTGTTCCTGTTTTCTCATAGAAGTTGATTAATCCAAAACGGTAATTAGGTCGTAAATGACATTTCTTTTGTTACGTATTGTTGTCGTACTTCGATGGAGATAATGATTTGTGGAGTTAGAAAACTTTTGTCTGCTTGCCCGTAATGCTCGAAAGCAGGTTGTTGGCAAGACCGCTTGCACCGATGCGGAACAAAGAGTTGTTCAGCCATTCGTCTCCCAAGATTTCTTTTACTATTGTATAGTATTTTATCGCATCCTCCGTGGTACGTACGCCACCGGCAATTTTAATGCCGATTTTCGTTCCTGTGAGCTCATGATATTCCTTTATTGTCTGACATATTGTGTAGACTGAGGGTAGGGTAGCCCCTGGTTCTATCTTGCCAGTTGAAGTCTTAATATAGTCGGCTCCGCTGTAGATGGCCAGAATGGCCGCTTTTTTTGTCGCTACGGCCGTTTGGAGTGCTCCGGCCTCCAATATCACCTTTAAGGGTATTTCGTCGCCACAGGAGAGCTTAATTTCGTCTATTTCGTTGAACACGGTATCGTAGTCCTCTGCAAGGAAGAAGCCTACTGGTAGCACAGTGTCAATTTCGGTGGCGCCGTCCTTGATGGCAAGTGCTGTTTCTACAGTTTTTATTTCTGGAAATGTCTGGCTTGAGGGAAAGCCGCCGCAGACGGTACTTATTTCCATGCCTTCGACTTCAAGATTGTTGCTTACGATGTCTACAAATCTTGGGTAAACGCATATACCGGCAGGGTGGGGGAAGGTGGGATTTTCGTTGCAGAATGAGTTAATGTTTTCAACAAGGCGAAGTATGCTTTCTTCGTTGTCGGTCACCTTGAGCGAGGTAAGTTCTATAGTGCTGAAGAGAAACGTCATCACCTCTTTAGTGTTGTTCTCATCATAGTGAGTTGCTATGAGATGTTTTACTTCCTCCTGTACGATTTCGTCGTGCAGGTGCAGGTTGAATTTAGAAAACGCCTGTGCGTATTTAGACTGCAACTCTGGTTTTGTTGAGCCGCATTCGTTGTTGCCGTCGTGGCTGTGATTGCAAGTGTGTTCGTGTGGTTTCATGTTATAAAGTTATTTTAGTTTGCTGTTGTTCTTATGTCTTTGGCAGTCTCTTAGCGTTTTCTTTTTTATAGAATCTTCGAGTGCTTTCTCAAGGTCTACGCCCGTTTGATTTGCCAGGCATATAAGCACCCATAGAACGTCTGCCATTTCTTCGGCGGGGTCTTGTTTTTCGTTGGCTTTGAATGATTGTTCGCCGTATTTTCTGGCAATTATTCTTGCCAGTTCGCCCACTTCTTCTGTAAGGCAGGCCATGTTTGTCAGTTCGTTGAAATAACGCACGCCATAGGTTTTAATCCATGTGTCTACGGTCTGCTGTGCTTCTGTGATGGTCATGTTTCTATGCGTTTTTGTTACTCTTTGTTGTGGGTGTCCATGCAGATAGTTACTGGCCCATCGTTCAGCAGTCTTACTTTCATGTCCGCTCCAAATTCGCCTGTTCCTATTTCTTTTCCGAAAGCCTTTTGCAGTGTGGTGCAGAACTGTTCGTACAGCGGTATGGATATTTCGTGGTTTGCAGCCCTGATGTAGGATGGTCTGTTGCCTTTTTTGTATGATGCCATAAGTGTAAATTGGCTGACTACTATGATCTCCCCGTCAATGTCTGTGACGGACTTGTTCATCACGCCGTTTTCGTCATCAAAGATACGTAAGGCGAGCAATTTTTTTACAAGCCAATCAATGTCTTCTGTAGTGTCGCTCTGCTCTATTCCAAGCAAAACGAGCAAACCTTTGCCTATCTGTGATTTGATGGCGTTGTCTATGGTTACTGATGCCTCTGATACTCTTTGTATTACAGTCCTCATTTTATTTTGTTTTCTTGTAGTCTGAAAGTCAGTGTGTTATGATGTTGTTCTGCTCTCTGTTGTGTGCAGTTCCTGCCATAAGTGTTCTCCTTTTTTTTCTCCGAGCAGGTTTTGAAGTTCATACAAGTCAGCCTCCTTAATTCTTTTTACCGATTTAAACTTCTTTAGCAGGATTTCTCTTGTTTTGACGCCTATTCCCTTTATGTTGTCCAACTGGGAAATCGTCTGTCTCTTAGTTCTTTTCTGCTTGTGAAAGCTTATGGCGTAGCGATGCACCTCGTCTTGCATTTGTGTTAGGATTTTAAACAGTTCAGAACTTTGTTTTAGTCCTATTGTTATTGGCGGGAAGCCATAAAGCAGCTCGTTGGTCCTATGGTGGTCATTTTTGGCGAGACCTGCTATAGGTATCGTCAGATTTAGTTCATCTTCAATGACTTGCCTGACACATTCCATTTGTCCTTTGCCACCATCTGTTATGATAAGGTCGGGCAGGGGAGTCCCTTCTTCGATAGCTCTTTGATACCGTCTTCTTACAACTTCCTGCATGGAGGCGTAGTCGTCGGAATGTGTTACCGTTTTTATATTATATTTTCTATAGTCTTTCTTAGAGGGTTTCAAGTTTTTGTAAACTACGCAACCAGCTACAGCATCAGTTCCTTGCAGGTTGGAATTGTCAAACAGTTCTATGGTTATTGGTAGTTTTTTCAGGTGAAGTTTTGCCTGCAGCTCATTCATAAGTCTCACCTGCCTTTGTTCTGGATTCAGGTGTTCGGAACGCTTAAGTTTGTCGACAGTGTATTGGCGTGCATTTCTTAACGAAAGGTCAAGCAGTGTTTTCTTGTCTCCTCTTTGAGGTACTGTTATGTTTATGTTGTCGATTGGAATGTCAACGTTTATTGGCAGTACAAGCTCTTTGTAGTTGACATTGAAGAGTCTCTTCATTTCTGTTATGGCATAGGTGAGGAGTTCCTCGTCGCTTTCTTCCAGTTTCTTCTCTATTTCAAAGTTATAGGCGATAACAATGGCACCGTTGCTTACGTGGAGGTAATTTATTACACCCTTTTTCTGGTCTGAAATGATAGAGAAGACGTCAACATGGCCTGTTGTGTTGCTTACAACCTCGCTTTTCGATTGATATTGGTCAAGCAGAGTATACTTTTTTTTAATCTCTTCAGCTTCTTCGAAGCGCAGTTCTTTTGCAAGTGCAATCATCTGCTCCTTCAGACTTCGTTTGACCTCGTGTGTGTTTCCGCGAAGAATTTGTCTGCATTCGTTAATGTTTGCCAGATATTCCTCTCTGCTTTGTTTTCCGATGCAGCATCCTGCGCACTTTTTTATGTGATAGCTAAGGCATTGTTTGTATTTGTGTGTTTCAACTTTCTTTTGCTGCAGAACGGTTTTACAGTCCCTGATCTTGTATAGAGTTCGCATTAGATCAAGCAAGTTGCCCATTACAGGTTTGTAACTGTAGGGGCCGTAGTACTCACTGCCGTCTGCCAACTTGTTGTGAGTGCTGAAGATGCGTGGGTAGTCTTCTTTTGTAATGCAGATGTACGGATAGCTCTTGTCGTCTTTCAACAAAATGTTGTAGTGCGGCTGAAATCGCTTTACCAGCGAGTTTTCAAGTAGCAGCGCATCTTGTTCGGTGGCTACGTTGATATATTTAATATCCCAAATTTTTGAAACCAGCAGTGTGGTCTTTTTATTCTGTTCTTTAAGAAAATAACTCGAAACCCTTCTCTTAAGATTTTTTGCTTTCCCCACGTAGATAATTTCTCCCTTGCGGTCATAGTATTGGTAGCTGCCAGGTCCCTCGGGCATATTTGCCACGATGTTTTTGAGTTTGGCTTTTAAGGCTTTCTTTTCTTCCGCCGTCATTTTCAACGATTTAAGTCTTTGCTTTCTGTGCGCACGTTTCACGTGAAACACTGGCGTCTACCTATGCATCATTACCAGCAGGACGTTGATGTCGCTTGGGCTAACCCCTGGAATTCTTGAAGCCTGCCCCAATGTCTCGGGGTCTACTTTTTCCAGCTTCTGTCGTCCTTCTGTTGAAATCTGTTTGATCTGCGAGTAATCGAAGACGCCGCGTATCCGTATGGACTCAAGGCGATGAAGTTTCTTTGCCTCCTCTTGTTCGCGCCTAATATATCCGTCGTATTTGATGGCTATTTCTGCAGCCTCAATTATTTCGTCCGTTTTATCGTTGCAACAGGCGCAAACTTTTTGAAGGTCGGGCAATGTGGAGGCCAGTAGACTAAGTGTAACGTTGGGCCTGCTTATAAGAGTGCTTAGTTTTGCAGAGTGTTCAAGAGGCGTGCTGCCGGCAAGAGAAAGGGCTTCGTTTATTTCGCTGGGCTTAGTGTTGCGAAGTTGGCAAAAGTCTATAATGTCGGATATGCACTTCTGTTTTTGTTGGAAAGCGTTGTGCCTGTTTTCGTCGATTAAACCGAGGCGGTATCCTGTCGGAGTTAGTCTCGCATCGGCATTGTCCTGTCGAAGTAGAATGCGGAACTCTGCACGCGAGGTGAACATGCGATAGGGCTCATCAACGCCCTTTGTTACCAAGTCGTCAATCAAAACACCGATGTAGCTTTCATCGCGCCGCATTATCAAGGGCTCTTTTCCTTCACATTTCAACGATGCATTTATTCCTGCAACCAGTCCTTGTCCCGCCGCTTCTTCATAGCCTGTTGTGCCGTTAACTTGTCCTGCAAAGTATAGGTTCGCGATTTTTTTAGATTCCAACGAATGGTATAGTTCCGTAGGGTCGAAGAAATCGTATTCTATGGCGTAGCCCGACCTGTAAATCTGTGCATTTTCAAAGCCTGGTATTGTTTGCAGGGCTTTTAGTTGTATTTCTGTCGGCAGACTTGAAGAAAAGCCATTAAGATACATCTGAGTTGTGTCAAGCCCTTCTGGTTCCAGAAAGAGGGGGTGGTGGTCTTTGTCGGGGAATGTGTGAAGTTTGGTTTCAATGCTCGGGCAGTATCTTGGTCCGATGCTTTGTATTTGGCCGTTGTAGAGTGGCGAGTCTGCAAGAGCTTCACGCATTATCTGGTGTGCCTGCTCGTTTGTATTACATATCCAGCATGGTATCTGTGGTAGTTCCCGTTGCTCCGTAATGAAAGAAAAGCGGTGAAAATCGGTATCACCGTTTTGTCGAGTCAGTTTGCTGAAGTCTACCGTATTTGCATTAATTCTTAATGGCGTACCGGTTTTCATTCTTCCTATTGTTACGCCATGTTGTGCAATAGAATCTGACAGTTTGTGGCATGCAGGCTCAGAAATGCGTCCTCCTGGCACTTTGTTGTGGCCGATGTGCATAAGGCCGTTGAGAAACGTTCCTGCTGTCAGAACAACGCATTTGGCCTTAAAAATGTGGTTCCATAGCGTGTGTACGCCTACCACTGTGTTGTTTTCCACCAGAAGTGAGTCTGCCTGGTCTTGCCACAGAGTTAGATTAGGGGTGTTCTCGAGTGTTTTTCTCCAAAGTGTGCTATACTTGAATCTGTCACATTGTGCACGAGGACTCCACATTGCAGGTCCCTTCGACATGTTGAGCATTCTGAACTGTATGGCCGTGTGGTCTGTAATCTGTGCCGTCATACCTCCCAGGGCATCTATTTCGCGAACTATTTGTCCTTTGGCAATACCTCCTATGGCGGGATTGCAACTCATCTGGGCGATTTTTTCTGTGTCCATGGTGATGAGGCACACCTGTGCGCCTCTTGTGGCCGCAGCATGCGCCGCTTCACAACCTGCATGGCCGGCGCCTATTACTATGATGTCATAGTCCAAGCACATTTGATTATTGTTTTTCGCTAAGTTTTGCACACCATTTTCCGTGGGCCATACAATATACACCGACGGCAACTAAGGGAATGCTTAAAAGTTGCCCCATATTGAGTATCATTGCGTTTTCAAAGCCGACTTGATTGTCTTTGAAAAACTCTACCAGTATGCGAAAACTGAATATTGTTGTTAAGCATAGACCAAAGAAAAATCCTGTTCCTATGCGGCTGTTCATCTTTTTGTAGATAATTAAAGTGGCGACAAACAGGAGAGTGTAGAATATTGCCTCATAAAGCTGAGCTGGGTGTCGCGGAAAGCTCTCGTTGTTGTGGACGAAGATAAATCCCCAAGGCATATCGGTGGGGTGTCCGACGATTTCAGAGTTAAACAAGTTGCCAATTCGTATGAATGCGGCAGAAATTGGAGCAACTATCCCCATGTTGTCAAACACTCTCATAAGGTTGACCTTGCATTTTCGGCTGTATAGCACAATGGCTGCAATCATGCCTATAACCCCTCCGTGGCTTGCTAACCCCTCGTAGCCGACCAAGTGGCATTTGCCATAGGCATCTTGCTTTATGGGGAGCAGCATTTCAACAATGTGGTTGAGGTAGTAGGCCGGTTCGTAGAACAGGCAGTGTCCCAGACGAGCACCGACAAGTACACCTATAAAGATGTATAAGAACAGAGGTTCAAACTTCTCTTTGCTAATGTGCTGATATTTATAGAGTTGCGCCATAACAAAGTAGCCTGCCATAAGTGCGCAGCACCAACAAAGTGAATACCATCTGATATCAAATCCAAAGCAACTGAAGGCTATGGGGTCAGGTTGCCAAACAATGGTTGCAAGCATATAAGCGAGGATTATGAGTTTCTATACGTTAAATCTGAAGTGCATGATGTCGCCGTCCTGCACGACATATTCTTTTCCTTCTATTCCGAGTCTTCCAGCGTCTCTTACAGCCGCTTCGCTTCCATACTTTATGTAGTCATCGTATTTGATAACCTCTGCTCGTATAAAGCCTTTTTCAAAGTCGGTGTGTATTACTCCGGCGCATTGTGGTGCTTTCCATCCTTTGTGGAAAGTCCACGCTTTCACCTCCATTTCGCCTGCGGTGATGAAGGTCTGCAGGTTTAGCAGTGCGTATGCGGCTTTTATGAGGCGGTTGCATCCAGACTCTGTCAGGCCTGCGTCTTCAAGAAACATCTGTCGTTCCTCATAGGTTTCGAGTTCTGCGATGTCGGCTTCTGTTTTAGCGGCAACAACGAGAACCTCTGCGTGTTCGTCTGCCACGGCTTGTTTCACTTTTTCAACATAGCTGTTGCCCTTGGCGGCACTTCCTTCGTCTACGTTACATACATAGAGAACTGGTTTTGCTGTCAGCAGGAAGAGATTTCTGGCGGCTTGTTCTTGTTCTTTACTCTCGAAAGTTACGCTTCTGGCAGACTTGCCTTGGCTTAGGGCTTCCTTGTATGCCAAAAGAACTTCGTATTCGGTCTTGGCACTTTTGTCTCCCCCCACCTGTACGGTTTTTTCTATGCGTTTAATGCGGTTTTCAACGGTTTCAAGGTCTTTGATCTGAAGTTCGGTGTCTATTATCTCTTTGTCTCTGACCGGATCTACACTGCCGTCTACATGCACCACGTTGTCGTTGTCGAAACATCTCAGCACATGCAGGATAGCATCGGTTTCTCTGATGTTTGCGAGGAATTGGTTACCCAGGCCCTCTCCTTTACTTGCGCCCTTTACGAGACCAGCGATGTCAACTATTTCAACAGTGGCAGGGACAATTCGCCCCGGATGAACCAGTTCGGCGAGTTTTTTTAGCCTTTCATCGGGCACGGTAATGACCCCGACGTTAGGTTCTATTGTGCAAAAGGGAAAATTTGCCGCTTGGGCTTTGGCATTGCTAAGGCAGTTGAAAAGAGTGGATTTGCCAACGTTAGGCAATCCCACAATACCGCATTGTAAACTCATATTGTTATAGTTTTTTTATGTTAGCGCAAAAATACTGAAAACTCTTGATATTCCCAAGGTTACCTATGGCTAAGTGGTGCTTTGCACATTGTGCAGGCACAAGGTTTTTATCAATAAGTTACAGATTTAAAATGTTTTCAGTGTCAGGGTTGCAAAAAAGGTCTTTCATGCAGAGAGCTTCATACAATAGGGTTGTAGGGTGGGGGGGCAAGGATAGCTTTGTGGTGCGTAGTATTGCTTGCCGTACTTTCTTCTCCGTGCTATCCGCCTGTCAGTGTGTAGGCCAGATAGATTAAATATACAGCCAGCAGAAATAAGCCTTCCCAACGATCAAGAGTGTGTTTGGAACGCATAAAAATCCATAATAGCAATGCCAAAGCTCCCATGAGAAGATAGTCAATCAGAAAACCTCGGTCGCTGTTGGTTATAGGGCAGATTGCTGCACTAAGACCTATTCCGCACAGAATGTTGAATATGACCGAGCCGATGATGTTGCCTACAGCCATGTCTGTTTGCCCCTTTCGTGCCGCCATGACGGAAGCTGACAATTCGGGCAGGCTGGTACCTACGGCAACGATTGTCAGTCCGATGATTCGCTCAATGTCTTCGGGTGACGTGCCGAGAGTTTCGCCTATGGTGCGCGCAATGTCAGAGGCGCCATGGATGAGTATGTTTGCGCCTGTTACCATCAGAGCAAGTGAAAAGACGCATAGGGCGGCGGCTTTCCATGTCTGCATGTTCTTCTTTGTTTCAACAGGTTCTTGTGTACCTTTTTGGGCGATATTGTGTCGTGAACGTTTGATTTCCCATGCTGTATAGAAGATTATGGTCAGAACTGCTGTGATGCCGGCAATACGGCTTATGGTTCCTGTCATTCCGATGGCCGTTAGCAACAAACATGCCGCAATCATCACTGGCATGTCTACCTTAAGTGTTTTTGTTGATGAAGAGCACGGTGTTATAGCGGCCGTCGCTCCGAGGATAAGTGCGATGTTGGCAATGTTTGACCCCACGATGTTGCCTATGCTTAATCCAGGGCTGTTGGCCAAGGCGGCTTGCAGACTGACGAAAAGTTCTGGCATGGACGTGCCAAACCCCAAAATAGTGATGCCTATTACCATTGGGCTCAGTTTTGCTCGTTGTGCAATGCTTGTAGCTCCGTCAATGAGCCAGTCACCTCCTTTGACGAGCATCACAAACCCTGCAAGGATAAATAGTATGTTTAGTATCATAATTCTTGTTTGCAAAAAATGTTATAACGTAGGAAACATGTGGTGTATAGTAGGCTGCAGATGGTTTCAAGGGTTAAAAAACAGGTAGCAGATGAAGATTGCCGCAACAACTCCAATAAGGTCTGCCAGCAGTCCGCAGACCACGGCATGACGTGTTTTGCTTATGCCTACAGCGCCAAAATAGACCGCCAGTATGTAGAATGTAGTGTCGGTGCTACCTTGGAAGATGCAGCTTAGCCGCCCTACAAACGAATCAGCACCCCATGTGGTCATGGTATCAATCATCATTCCGCGCGCTCCGCTGCCAGAAAGGGGTTTCATCAAGGCTGTAGGGAGTGCTCCGACCCAGTCTGTTGCTATGCCCAGGCTTTCAAATGCCCTCTGCAATCCCTCTACAAGCCAATCCATTGCTCCTGACGCTCTGAAAACCCCAATGCCTACCAACATAGCAACAAGGTATGGGATAATCCTCACAGCGGTTTGAAACCCTTCTTTTGCGCCCTCTATGAATGCGTCGTAGGCATTGATGCGTTTCCTTATTCCTGAAATCAGAAAGATCATTATTATAACCATCAGCAGAATGTTGGCCGAATTGCCAGCCACAGTGCCCATTGCTGTTTGGTCCATGCGCGAAAAGCCCCATATAATTGCTGCAATAGTCAGGCACGCCCCTCCAAGAGTTAGGATTATGGTGCGATTGAACAGGTTAATTTTCTGGTAAATGGAAGTTATGATGACACCTCCGATGGTGGAGGCAAATGTGGCGAGCAGTATAGGCAGGAACACGTCGGTTGGTTGTGCCGCCCCCAGTTGTGCTCTGTATACCAGAATGGAAATCGGCACGATAGTCAGTCCGCTGGTGTTTAGCACCAGAAACATTATCATGGGGTTGGTGGCGGTGTCTTTTCGGGTATTGAGAGCCTGCAGGCCTTCCATGGTTTTCAGTCCGAGCGGTGTGGCTGCGTTGTCCAGTCCGAGCATGTTGGCAGAGATGTTCATGAACATATTCCCGAAGACGGGATGATTTTTGGGAACGTCAGGAAAGAGTTTTGTCATCACAGGGCTGAGGATTCTTGCCAAAGCGTTGATAAGTCCTCCTTTTTCTCCAATTTTCATGATGCCGAGCCACAGTGACAGCACTCCTGTCAATCCCAGGCTGATTTCAAATGCGGTTTTGGCCGTTTCGAAAGTTGAATTCATCATGTCGGGAAACACTTCGGTATCACCGAAGAAACATAGTTTGATGGCTCCGATTAGAAAAGCTATGCAAAAGAATGAAATCCAGATATAGTTGAGTACCATGTTCAGTGGTTGTTTTGGTTGTATGTCTTTCCTTGCAGTTCTTCAAGCAGTTGTGCGATGGTTTTGTGCAGGGTTGGGTGTAGGTAGTATGGTGCTATTTCTGCAAGTGGTTGCAGCACGAAGGACCTTATGTTGATTTGTGGGTGTGGTATTGTCAGGTCAGGGGTGGAGAGTGTCATGTCATCGTAGAATAGAATATCGATGTCGATAATACGGTCTTGATATTGACAGTCGTGGCTCTTGGCAGTGCGTCCCATCTTGATTTCAATGTCTTGAGTGGTGGAGAGCAGTTGCTGTGGTGTCAGTTCCGTCCGAAAAGAGGCCGCCGCATTGAGGAATGTATTTTCCGAAGCAAATCCCCATGGTTTGGTGCTGACAAAAGACGAACACTTCAGGAGTGTTCCTATTTGCTCCTGAAGTGCGTGGATTGCCTTGTTTAGATTGTTGTGCAGCTGTTGTTGTCTGTCGGTACATTGTCCGCAGCACAGATTTGTACCCAATCCTATGTATGCAAGGTGTGGCATTGCATCTTGAGTCTGTGTCAGTCTACAATCAACATTACGTCACCGTAGATGCCGAATCTGTATCCTTCCTTTACGGCAATGGCATAGGCGTCCATCGTGTTGTCGTATCCACCAAATGCTGCTGTAAGCATGAGAAGCGTGCTTTCTGGTGTATAGAAGTTGGCAAGCATCGAGGTTGCTATGTTGAAGCTGTATTGCGGGAAGATGAACTTGTTGGTCCAGCCATCAAAGGGTTTGATGTGGTGCTGGGTATCACATGCGCTTTCTATGGCGCGTTGTGTTGTTGTGCCTATGGCCAGCACCTGTCTGTTGGCGTCTTTGGCTTGATTGACTATTTTGCAGCATTCTTCGTTGATGTGCATTTCCTCTGAGTCCATCTTGTGTTTTGTGAGGTCTTCCACGTCTGTTTTGTTGAAGTTGCTTTGTCCGCAGTGTAGTGTCAGGAAAGCGGAGTTAATGCCTAATATCTCCATTTTCTTGAGTGTAATGCGTGAGAAGTGCATGCCGGTGGCAGGCGCTGTTGTTGCGCCTTCGTTTTTGGCAAACACGCATTGGAAGTCTTCAAGGTCTTGTTCTGTGGGATCTCGTCTTATGTATGATGGCAGCGGTGCAGCCCCCAGAGCATAGAGGTCTTTTTTGAACTCTTCATGTGTGCCGTCGTACAGAAACCTAAGTGTTCGTCCGCGGCTTGTAGTGTTGTCTATCACTTCAGCTACCAAAGAGTCGTCTTCGCCAAAATACAGTTTGTTGCCAATGCGTATCTTGCGTGCGGGATCTACGGTCACATCCCAGAGGCGGTCTTCTTTATTCAGTTCTCTGCGCAGGAATACCTCGATGCGTGCTCCTGTACGTTCTTTATTGCCATAGAGACGTGCAGGCAGTACTTTTGTGTCGTTGAAGACAAAGACGTCTCCTTCGTCAAAATACGAAAGCAGGTCGTTGAACATCTTGTGTTCCATTTTGCCCGTCTTGCGATGCAGCACAAGCATTCGGCAGCCGTCACGAAAAGGGTCTGCTTCTTGTGCAATGAGTTCTTCCGGTAGTTTGAACTTAAAATTAGATAGTTTCATGTGTTATGATGGAATTTTGTTGCTTTTCGGGAAAAGATGTGAGTCTATACCATTGGCTCAATATTGATGGCATCAAGCCATTGTGGAAACTCTTCGAGTGTAAGGCACTGGTCGAGATGGAAGTCGCCAATGCGTGTGCGTTGCAGGTCTGTGAGATAGGCTCCGCTGTTGAGGGCTATGCCTATGTCGCGTGCCAAAGCCCTTATGTAAGTGCCTTTGCTGCATACCACGCGTATGGTCAGCATGGGCTTTTCATAGCTTATCGTTTCTATTTCGTCAATGGTCAGCGTTTTAGGTTTCAGCTTGACTTCTTGCCCGTTTCGCGCCAGATTAAAGGCTCTCACGCCTTTTATTTTGCATGCAGAGTAGGCTGGTGGTGTCTGCTCTATTGTGCCGACAAAGCTTTTCAGCACAGTGTCGATGCGTTGCCGTGTGATGTGTTCTGTGGGGTAGACTGCATCTTCGGGATGTTCCATGTCAAAACTTGGTGTAGTGGCTCCGAGTTTGAGTGTGGCAACATACTCCTTGGTGTGACTTTGCAGTTCTTCGATTCTTTTTGTTGCCTTGCCTGTGCAGAGTAGCAACACTCCTGTTGCGAGCGGATCAAGTGTACCAGCATGGCCAATCTTTATCTTTGTGCCGAGTTTTTGTGTAAGTAACCATCTCACGCGTGCCACCAAACCGAACGAGGTCCACTCCTTGGGTTTGTTGAAGGCAAGGACTTCTCCTGTATAGAAATTCATGGCAGTGAACTGTCTATGACAATATGTTGTAGGCGACAATCACCGCTCCGACAATGGCACAATAGGCTGCGAAATATATCAACTTGCACTTCTTAACGAGAGCAATCATGCACTTGCAGGCAAAACACCCAGAAACGAAAGCGGCCAGAAATCCCACAATCAGTGACATTGTTGGAATGGCAGCCTCACTGCCAGTACTGGCACTTATAATATCCTTACATTCCAGTATGGCCTCTCCGAGTATGGGCGGTATTACCATAAGGAACGAGAATTGCGCAAGGTTTTTGCGGCTGTTGCCTAATAGCAGTCCGGTGGCGATTGTCGATCCGCTTCGTGACAGACCAGGCAATACAGCCAAGGCCTGTGCTATGCCTATCACAAATGCGTTAGAGGGGCTGATGTGCTCTTTTTCCTTGGGTTTATAGAAGTGTGTGAGGGCCAATAGGGCAGCTGTGACCAACAGGCATACTCCTGTTACTGCCAGCGCATGACCCTCATAGAGGGCTTCGACCTGCTCCTTGAACAGCAACCCTACGATACCCACTGGTATCATTGAGATGATGATGTTGATGACATAGCGAGTTTCGTCGTTGAGCTTTCCTTTAAACAGCCCTTTAAAAATCCAAGCTATTTCTTTCCATAATACTACTATTGTAGAGAGTACTGTGGCCACGTGTACCATTATGTCGAATGTCAGTCCACCATCGGCGGCAGAACCGCCAAGTAATGCCTTGCCAATTTCCAAATGTCCGCTGCTGCTTACAGGCAGATATTCGGTCAGTCCCTGTATGAGCCCGAGAATGAGGGCGTGTAGTGTATCCATCTTTTATGTGTGTGTTAGTTTGCCGTCAGCCATAGGCGTTGGTTGGCGTTATTGTTTAGGCGTGCAGTCGTTCTTGTGGTAGAGAATGGCCACTATTATGAACAGAAATCCAAACAGACAGACCATGGGTGCCACTTTGATGTGCATTGTGTTGAAAATTTCGGGATCGTATGCCTGTGGTGTCGACGAATTGCCGGAAAGCAGAATAAACCCGATCAGAATTATCGCCATGCCGATAGCAAGTAATATGTAGTTTGTCTTGCTGAAGGCCAAGATGTTAGCGCCTTTGTTGGCTTGGTTTCCTTTGTTTTCTGTTGTTTTTGAAGCTTGCGGCTGTTTCTTGTAATTTGTCTGTGCCATATTTGCGTGATATGTGATAAGAGTTTTGGTTATCGAGAGTTGTTATGAGCGGAAGATGCGGTGGCGTGTCATCTTCAAGTATCGTGTAACTGACACGTAAGCTGAAATCCATGTAAGCAGCAGTCCGCAGACGACGACAGCCCCGACGGTGCACGCTATAACACGTGTAGTGATAAGAGTCTGGATGTCAGGTTCGTAGCGAACGAGGTAATATCCTCCAGTGGCAATAATCATAATTGCTATCAGTGCAGATGCCAGCCCTATGAGAAGTGCCTTTTCAACGAATGGCCGGCGAATAAAGGCATAGCTTGCGCCCACGAGTCTCATGGTGCGTATTGTGTGGCGCCGTGCATAGACACTAAGTCGTATTGTGTTGTTTATAAGTACAAATGAAACCATGGTGAGCAGCATTGCCACCACGAGCATAACGGTGCTAATGTGGCGAATGTTGTTGTTTAGGCTGTCCATGAGGTTTTGTGGTGCGGTGACATCGACAATCAGTGAGTCGGCGCGCAGGGGAGGAAGAATGGTTTTCAGCGAGTCGCTGTTGGCATAGTCTGCCTTGAGCCTCAACTCAAAGGATGCCGGCATGGGATTGTAACCGAGAAAGTCTGACGGGTCTGTACCCAATGCCTGCGACTGTTCCTTAAGAGCCTTTTCCTTTGACACGTAGTTTAGTGAGCGTGTGCAGGGCAGGGCTCTTAGACGTGTCTGTATGTCGTGGGCTTGCTGTTGTGTGGTGTTTTCGTCAAGCATCAATGTGACAGTAAAGTTTTCCTTGAGGCTGTATGAGAATTCGTGAGCAAAGCTGACAAAAAACACTGTCAGCCCCAACAGTATCAGCATTAGTGTAGTGCTGATGCAGGCGGTGATGGTGTTCATGCTTGTGCCTTCTGATTTTTTTTGTTTCGCCATTGTTGTGTTGTTTTTGGGGAGGTTGTCGGCTGCAAATATGTTGTTTTCTTATATGGTGACCGCATCCGACACCATGCCCATCAGTGTTGCGCTGGTGGAGTTGGTGATAGTGACATTTACGGTCTGGCCTACTTTGTGTGTGTCGCGGTCGAAGATTACCACCTTGTTTTGTGATGTTCGTCCGAAGAGTTGGTCAGCGGAGCGTTTGCTGCGCCCCTCTATCAAGACTTCAAATGTTTTGCCTACGTCTTTGGCGTTTTGTGTGCGGCTCAGTTCGTTCTGCAGCGCTATCATTTCATTTAGGCGGCGAATCTTGGTACTTTCGTCAACATCGTCCTTAAAGTGGCGTGCGGCAAAGGTGCCAGGTCGTTGGCTGTATTTGAATAGAAATGCCGAGTCGTATTGACATTGTCTCATGAGGTCGAGCGACTGCTGGTGGTCTTCTTCGGTTTCAGAGCAATATCCGCAGAACATGTCGGTAGTCAGAGCGCAGTCAGGAATGATGCTCCTAATAGCACTCACCCGATCCAAATACCATTCGCGCGTATATTTGCGGTTCATCAGTTCCAATATGCGGTTACTGCCACTTTGCACGGGCAGATGTATATGACGGCAGATGTTTGGTGTTTGGGCAATTACGTGCAGAGTGTCATCGCTCATATCCTTGGGGTGTGAGGTGGTAAATCTGATACGCATGTCCGGAACGGTTTCTGCCACAATTGACAGCAGCTGTGGAAAGCCAACGTCTTTACCGTCTTTTTCCCAATGGTATGAGTTGACGTTCTGACCCAGAAGTGTGACTTCGCGGAAATTTTTCTGCTGAAGGTCTTTCACTTCGTTTATAATGCTCTCTACGTCACGGCTTCGTTCTCTTCCACGGGTGTAGGGTACGATGCAGTAATGACAGAAGTTGTTGCATCCACGTGTGATGCTCACAAACCCGGAGATGCGGTTGCCACCAATGCGTTGAGGTATTATATCAGCATAGGTTTCTACAAGTGACAGCTCTGTGTCGTATGACTTTTCGCCTAATTCGGCGGCGGCCGTCAGATGAGGCAGTTTCATGTAAGAATCGGGGCCAGCCACAAGGTCAACGTTGTTGTGTCTGATGAGTTGGTCTTTTGTTCTTTCTGCCATACAGCCCAATACGCCGATGATGAATTTGCGACCGTTTCGCCGACGTGCATTAAGGGCACTGAGTCTGTGTATGATTTTCTGCTCGGCATTGTCGCGTACAGAGCATGTGTTGATGAAGACGGCATCGGCATCTTCTTCCTTGTCGCAGGTTTCATAGCCTGCCATCTTCATGATAGAAGCCACCGTTTCGCTGTCTGCCACATTCATCTGGCATCCATAGGTTTCTATATACAGTTTCTTCATTTTTCTTCTGAACAAGCCAAATGTACTCGAATAATAGTGCAAAATTACGGAAAAAGTTGTAACTTGCGCCTCGTTTTTCTGCTAAAAGTGCAATTTCTATGTCTAAACAAATCACTGACGAACAATTGGATATCGATTTGTCAGAACTCAACAAGACCAGCGAGGGCAGCATGGTGGCCAATTTAGGCATTACCTATACATATATCGGTACAGCTCGTGTGGAGGCACTGATGCCAGTTGATGAGCGCACTTGCCAACCTTTCGGTCTGCTCCACGGTGGGGCATCGCTGGCTTTTGCCGAGACTCTTGCCGGAGCTGGTACCATAGCGCAAATTTCGCCCGACGAGAGGGCTGTGGGTCAGCAGGTCAGCGGTCATCATGTTTCAACTGCCCTGAAAGGCGATACTGTCAAGGGGGTCGCCACTCTGATGCACCGTGGCCGCACCAGCCATGTGTGGAACGTTGACATCTTTTCCATGTCAGAGGGAAAACTTGTTTCAACGGCCAGAGTGCTCTATTGTGTTTTGAAGAAAAAGTGAAAATGCGCTACACCCCAGATTTTGTATTTACGGTTCAACTTGTACTATAAACTTCTCTTCTGTCATTATAAGATATAGGATGTTTATACAGCGAGATTTTCTTGTTCTGCTAGTTAGTGGACCAATGTCCACTAGGCTAGCTGACAATAGTCCGCTAGGTTAGCTGACACTGTTCCGCTAGTTAGCAGAATGAGATTTGTTGTGATCTTGGCATCTCAAGACCGTTCCTACGTATAGTAGTGTGCGTTTGTTTTCAAGCATAGTTTTTAGCTCAAAATAGCCCACTACTATTCTCTAAAAGAACAAGCAACATCTGCTCTCCTAAAAAATCAAAATCCAATAAGTCCTAACGCACGAATGGAGATAAAATGCATGAATATTAGTGTGTAATCAAAAACCTTTGAGTATATTTGCATATAAATAACAAGCAAACAATTAATAACATGGCAAGATTTTGTAACATTATGGTGTTTGTGGTGACGGCTGTAGCGTGCCTCGTTTTAGGTAGTTGTCAACAGTGTGGCACTAAGGGTGGAGGCATTGTACTAAACGAGATATGCGGTAAGGACAGCGACGGACTTGAATGGATAGAGATAGGCAATGCTTCAAACTACAGCATCAACCTAAAGGGATATAAATTGTGGAAGATGGACGTAGAGGGCATAGACAAGAAGATGTACACTTTTCCCGACACAATATTGCCACCTCGCGCCATTCTTACAGTCAATGCAGAGGAGTTGCGTGCTCGTATTCCTTACAAGAAAGCGGTTATCGTCGAGCTATATAATGCAGAGGGCGAGATTATTGACTCATTTGACAGCGTTGAGGAGCTTGACGCTGAGTCTCACCCTGTTGGCGGCAGTTATGCCCGCATTCCAGACCTTACAGGCGACTGGACAGTAACCGACCATGCCACATGGGAGAGCCTTAATCAGGAAGAAGATTAATTCGCAAAAAGGACAAGCACCATCTGCTCTTCTAAAAAATCAAAAAACAGTCAGTTTTAACGAGCTTTTTTGGGGGAAATCCAGTTTGTGTCAAGAGCCGTTTACAGCTGTCCGCTTTCAACCATGCGCACAATGCGTTCAATGTCGCGGTCATCGCCTTCGGGGTCGTAGTGCTTGCGCAGATTGTTGCCAAAGAGAGAACTCAGCACGTTGTACATGTTGGCCTTGGCTGTTCCGACAAAGGCCTTGATCATCTCAAAACTTGTTTGACCACATTCACGGTCAATGAGTTTAACCAGCAGCCTGCCTTGGGTTTTGGATATTTTGCGTACCGTCGGTTCGTATTGCTTTCGTATGCCACGTTCCGCAGCTTTGATGTGCTGTTTCTTTTCTTTTTCGCTGTCAAGGGTCTGCAGGTAGTCGTGTGTCTCGATGAGAATGGTTCGCACCAGTTTGGCATAAGGAAACACGTAGCGCACGTCACGCACCAGCTTGTCGTATTTTGCGCGTTGGCGAGCGTTCCTGAATTGACGTGGCGGGAATTTGTAAAACTCATGAAGCGTAACGTTTGGAATGCTGTCACCCTTGTAAGCGGCGCGGTCAACCTTGACATACATTGCCACTTGCAGGGTATCTCCACCGTTGGCGGCCTGGGCAAATGCCTTTGACTGCCAACAGACTGCCAGACCTGTGGCAATAAGGGATATTGTAAGGATGTGCTTCATAAGTATGATGCAAAAATAGTGAATTATCGTATTTTATAGCGACAGTTTAAAACTCTTTTATATAATTTTGTCACAAAATAACGTTATCTTTGCATCGTTATGCATAAGTTGACCGTACTTGAAATGAGTCGTCTGACGCCAGAAGAGTTTCGTCGGGCCGAAAAGACTCCGCTTGTTGTTGTGCTTGATAATGTTAGGAGCATGCACAACGTTGGGTCGGTGCTGCGCACGGCAGACGGGTTCAGAATTCAAGGTGTGTGCCTCTGTGGCATAACGGGTTGTCCGCCTCATCCTGACATCCACAAGACTGCCCTTGGTGCTGAAGACTCCGTGGAGTGGCGATATTACGCCTCAACCAAAGAGTGTATAGACGAATTGAAAGGACAGGGCTTTGTGGTTGTTTCGGTAGAACAGGTAGAGGGCAGTGTCAACATGCTTGAATGGAACGAACATCGCCCCATAGCAGTTGTTCTTGGCAATGAAGTGAAAGGTGTGGCGCAGGACGTGGTAGACCATAGTGACTATTGTCTGGAAATCCCTCAATATGGCACCAAGCACTCGTTCAATGTGTCGTGTACTGCTGCCATGGTGATGTGGGAGTTCTTTAGAAACAGGCAAGAGGCAAAGTCATAACAAGATGTTATTTACGACTTAATGACCGATTTGGCTTTAAGTCTGCATATTTGTTGGGTCATGTTGCCCATCGGGCAGAACACACACCATGTGCGAGGCCGGTAGATTGCGGTCAACACAATTCCAACGATAAGTGAAGTCAGCATTATGCCGTACAGTCCGAAAGCAAATTGCGCCTGCCAAGGTTCTATGGCTGTGTGGTAAGCCCAATGCCAAGGAACATTGAAAGTCCACAGCAAGTGTACGGTCTGTTGCAGCGAATCCAGTCCTTGGGAAACCTGCACGGTAAGCCAAATCATCTGCACAAAGAAAAACATGAAGAAGATGAGAAATCCGTTGCGAAACCACTTGGACGATAACCATCTCGGTGCTACTTTCTTGCGTGACCACCCGAAACTATTCCCCATGAGCATAAACAGCTGGCCGCGGCCGCAATATTTGTTGCAATAGCCTTTACCACCACCAAAGGTAGCCATAAGTAATGGAATCGCAAAGCAAATGACACCCAGCCATGCAAAAACTATGTTGAAAAAGCCTAATGTGAAGTATGTCGCCGAGATCATCCACATGTAGTCGTTCCATCTTTTAGGTTTGTTTTTTGCCATATCCGTTTTTTCTATCTCAACACTTTGTGCATTACCCCTGCAGGGCAGTTTTTCTCACAAATGCCGCAACCTATGCACAGATTCTCGTCAACAGTTGCATAGCAGCCGCGGTAGATGCTGATGGCGTCGCGCGGACAGGTCTTTACGCATACACCACAAGCCACACAGCGGTCTCGTTCGTTTTCGGCCTTATACTTCGCCATCTTTGTTCCTTGTCAGGTCGTCCAACAAATCCTCAAGAAATTCTGACGCATCGGCAACGCACAGCGGACATTCGCGAAGCGCACCCTGTTCGGTGCCGTTGCCTTTGAGCAATCTGCACAGTGTGGCACCGTTTCGTTGCTGGAAGCGTTCCATAATGCTACGCATGCCACGCATCGACTTGGCCTTGTCTTTGGTTGCAAGACCCAACACTATGCCTGCGCCAACCAAAGCTCCGCAGGTTCCCTCCATGTTGCCCATGCCAACGGCGAAACTATTACCCAGATTTCTTGCTTCGTCTTCAGATATTCCTGCATAGTCACAATATGTACACATTACAGATTGCGCACAATTATAAGTCCCGCTGCGCTTCTTTTCGGCAGCTTGTTCCTTCCTGCTTTCCATAAATGCCGTGTTTTGTGCGAAGATATAAAAATTATGTCGTCTGGCCTTGCGGAAACCAGAAAAACAGACCTTGGTCTGGCAATTTGCGGAGAAGTCAGTCGTCGGTTAACTCAACGCAGTCTTTTATGGCCTGCCGGTACAGCGCTTTAGCGCCGGCGGCAGTAGGGTGAACACGCGTGTGGCGGTTGTCGTCAGTACCCTCCAGCATGTGTTCGTCAGTGCCTTCGCCATGCCAGTAGCCCGTAGTGTCGTTGGCACCCACGGCAGCGGCAAAGTCAATGTATCGGCATCCGCTTTCCTTTACCCATTTGTTTTTTGCCCCGTGGTATCTGAATGCGCCTGCGGGAGTGTTTGTTGACAAGTTCCCTCCGATTACAGTCGGTATTGTGGTTAACACGGGTGTTATGCCATGCTGGCGGCACAATGCGAGAAATCTTTCAGTCGCATTGAGCCATGAGGGATTGGGCGTGGTGCTGTATTTTGAGGTGCTGTTGTCTTTGTCGTTCATGCCCAGGCACCATACGGCCATTTCGGGTTTTGCCACTTGCAACAGATTTTCGAAATCCTCTATTATGGCTTTTGATTTAGCTCCGGAAAAGGCGTTAAACAGGATGAGGTTCTGTTTGTCTTGCGGCAGCCAGTAGGTCCATCTCGCAGGGTTGTCCAACGCAAAATATGAGTCGCCAAACATCCATATTCTTGAGCTGAGACACGCTCCTCCCCAAACCAGTGAGCAGTCTTTCAGTGTGCCGCCTTTTACACCGGCATAGATGCCTCTTGTTGTGGCATTGTCGCCAATCCACGGTATTGATTTTGTGATGCTGTCTGTATCTGTAATGATTGTCAGATTCGCCCTTGACCCCGAGAGATTTTTCTCTATTATAACACGCACCTTGCCTACGAGTTTGCTGCTGTGTGGAAACTTTGATGTGTTGTCCTTGTCAGTATATGTGTGGGTCTCTATAGAGTCGGAGGTCAGCACGCACCACGAACTTAGGTAGTCCTTGTAGCCGTGTCCGGTGGTAATGGCAAGTCTGGCATCGGCCTTGTCTATAGTAAATTGCAGTTCCATGCGTTTGTTTGACTTTACGCTGTTTTTGGGAAGAAACAGCCACTCCCCGTCAGTCAGCAGCTCTTTTTCGGCACGAAATACGGGTGTTGCATTATGGCCATGGGCGATGTAATTGTAAATGGCCACGGCATCTGCGGCATTTGTTTCTCCATCGTTGTTAATGTCGCAGTCTTTCCCAGAGATGACGAGGTTGTAGAAACTCGCCACGTCTGCAGAGTTCACCACCCTGTCTTTGTTTACGTCAAAGACATTGTCTGTCAAGGAGCATATGTAAAGTGCTGACAATGGCAACAGTAGTAATGGTTTCATTTTGTGGCTCTTTCTGTGGTTAGTCTTTTCTTGAGAACAACAATTTCTGCATCGGAGCCGCCGTTGCCGTATTCGCTTACAAGAATGAAGTTGTCACAACATGCTATGCCGTAGTATCGTCCGTCATTTTTCGGAACCTGTGTGCCCCAATATGTGGCGTTGTCATCCAATAGTTTTGTTGTGTTGCCGTTGATGGTGTAGGGCAAATTAATGTGTGAACCTTGGAGCACGAAGAGGTTGTCAACCTGCAGTCCCTCAATGGCCAGTGCATTCACTTCTTTGATGAACGTTTTTTTCAAGGGGTGGTCAGCATGTGGCATTGTGTCGGCAGGCTGGTTCCAGCGCTTCAGAGAGGGATAGTATTTCAAGAGGGTTTCTTTATATTCTTCACGGGTGAGTTTTTGGCCAGTGTGCTTGTTATATTCAGCCACAAACATAGAGCAGTATTCGGCCATCTGCTCCATGGTGAAATCACTGGTAAATCTTCCTTCTTTGTAGCAATAGATGCAGTACTCGTGGTTCTTGCTTCCATCGGCGTTTGTTCCGTAGACATCGTCTGTTAATGGCATTCCGCAACTCTGGCAGAATATTGTATCCTTTTCGCTCATGGTTTCCTCTTGTTTGGTGATACAGTTTTTAATTTAATAATGTCACTTTTCTTGTGCAAAGTTAATGTAAATTTTGTCAATATTAGACAATTTGACATTGAAAGTTTGATAACATTGCGAAAAACAGGGTTATTAATTCTGTTTTATAGAAAACACCTAACTTTGTAAATCAAACTTAATAATACTGCACAATTCTTATTAAATACATTTTATCTGAGTGTCAGTAAATTAGTAAAGATGTCATCAAACAGTGCTTGATTAGTAAACAACGCGAGGTGGATGAAGCGGTGATTGTAAGCCGTCCCTTAGAATTCGAAGAGAACGGCAACTATGTGATTGTTGGCTGATACTGCCCATGGAGAACGAGGTGGGTAAGTTGACAGAAAAAGAGACGCAGAAGAAGTACTACTTTATCGACAATGGGTTGTTGAACTTGTTCCTGATGAACTCAGAAACATCTCTGCTGGAAAATATGGTAGCGGTGGAACTGTGCAGGCGCTTTGGTAAGGAGAATGTGTTTTTCCTGAATGCGGAGAAGGAGATAGACTTCATTGTATTTTGATTTTTAGGAGAGCAGATGTTGCTTGTCGTTTTAGGGAACAATAGCGGGCTATTTTGAGCTAAAAACAAGCATCAGGTGCCTTATAAAAAACAAAAGGCAATAAGAAGTAACAAAAAAGATGTCCTTTACGACCTAATGACCGTTTGGGGAGAATTTGTTGCAGTCTGGAGATACATTCCCCAACTCAAACAGTTTGTTTACGCAGAAAATTTCAATGTGTTTCTTGTGATAAATCTCAAAAAGGTGTATATTTGCATCGCAATAAATCTCAAAAAGGTGTACGATACGGAGGTTTAATATCTCGAAGAGGTGTAAAAGGCATTACTGTGAAGCGGAAATATAAAAATACGTTTATCATTGCAGCACTGCTACTCATGGCAGCGGCACCGCCTACTGAAGCGCAGATTCTCAAAAAACTGGGTCAGGCTGCAAAGGAAGTCGTGAAGAAAGGCGTCGATGATGTGAAGAAGAATGCGAGCAACGCTGTTGACAATGCAACCGATATCCTCACAGGACGCACCATCAAGAGCGGCGACAAACTCATTGGTGACGGCAAAAACAACAGTAGCACGGCAACAGTCAGTACGTCGGGGACTGAGACCACAACACAGGCGGCGGAGACTGCCGCACAGGAAAAGGGAGGCGGCGGACAAAGTTGGCCCGACTGCCCAGCCATCACAATAGATTTTGACGGTTACAACTGGGGCGACGTGACATCGGTGTCCGATGGTGTGTTTGCCATCTGTGTGCCACGCCGTCAAGGTAAGTGTTGGCGTTTCTATCATGTTAAGACGGG
>USTH01000023.1 GCA_900557555.1 uncultured Prevotellaceae bacterium
GGGAAGTTCAGGAATGGCTGCCGTGGTGTCAGCGCTGTCTGTATCTCCGGCAGCCGAGCCGAACTTGTTGGTCAATAACAGTGCGATACATGTTATGGCCAAGACTATGACTACTCCAATAAGTATGTATAGCATGGAGTTGTTGGGGGCCTTCTGTTGTTGAGGCCTATAGTCTTGTTTAGATGTCTGAGCCTGTTGTTCAGCTGGCGTTGCGGTGGTCTCCGCAGACGTTTGCTGCACTGAAGGCTGTTCGTTGATGATTGCTTTAAGGGCATCGCTTGTGGGCAGGCCGCACTGTGGGCAGTGGGCGGCGCGGTCAGAAAAAACTTTTCCGCATTCCGGGCATTTTATCAGTGACATGATAATATTTATTGTGTTTGCAGTGATTATATTTTAGATTACAGTGTGGTTATAGATTTCCGCAACACTTTGCCAAGCAGTAAGGACGTGTTTGGCTTTCAGTCTGGGTCTGTGGGCAAAATGCGGTGGCATAGGTCCTTTTGTTTGTGATGCGGTCATGCTGATCATCTCTTTTGAATGGCAATCCATTTGCCGAGCTCTTTATACTCTGGCAGCTTGTGTAATGTGGAGGTGTGTTTCTCTGGTATTGTCAGCTTACCGTCTGTTATGCTCCATTGGTTGATATTCAGGAAAGAGTTCTCTTGTTGCAGATTTTGCATGATGTTTTCCACCTTAATGACGGATGCCTTTCCAAGCAATAGGTTTGTGCCGAGCATGCAGTTGGCATTCGCATTGCGTCCCTCGAAGCGTATGGGTGCGCTTATTATGTTGCCGTAAATTCTGTTGTTGATGTTCACGGTTGGGGTGTGGCTCTTCGGGTCTTTCTCTATTCCGAGAGTACGGCGAGAGTCTATGGCAAAGCTGTTGGCTATGTTTGTAACGATGTTGGAGTGTATTCTGAAGTTCAGTGCTCCGTCATCGCAGAAGATGCCGCGGTTGAGATAGGCTCCGTTATAGTTGTTTATGAAGTTGTAGCGCACTTGCATGTTGTCGCACTGGGTGTACAGGTAGATGGCTCCGGAGTCCATGAGCGAATGGTTCTGCCATTGTTCCATGTAGGCATCTGTGTAGAAGAGGTAATTGTGTTCCACGATGCCAGTGTTGACCATCTTTTTGGGACTGGCCCACCATGTGCCTACAGCGATACCGCCATATCCGTAATCCTTAAGAGTGTTGTGGGCGATGTAGATGTTCTTGCCTGCGGAGCGTATGCAGAAGGAGTTGTTGATGGCGAGCCCTATGTGGGTGAACGTGTTGTTTGTGATGCTGGTGTTGGCTGAGCATGTGGTATAGATGCCGTTGCGGTAGCAGTCCTGAAATTCGCATAGGCTGATGTTTGCGTTGTCTGTGGTGTCAATCTTGACAACATCGCTCTGGATGGCCTTGAAATGACACCGTGAGAGTTTGAACGCCCCGAGGGTGTTGCTTGTCAGTTGCAGGAGTGCAGTCTTGCTGTTCTTGTTGCCAAGAAATGTAAGGCTGTCAATGTCTATTGAGGCCAGGGAACTGTTGGTGACATTCAGAAAACGTGTGACGGAGCAAAGGTGTATGCTGTCGACGCCGGGTGGAAGTGTAATGCGGTTGTTGCTGATGGTGACGAGAGGTTCTTCTGTCTGTGGCATGTTGCATAACCTAAAGCGTGGAATAGCCTTGCCGAAACCGTAGTCCAGATTAACAGAGTAGCAGTCGCGTGCCTTGTTGAAGCTAAGGTCGTTGGCCTTGAAGAAGATGTTGGAGTCTTTTATGTAGCTGACCTTGTAGGTGTTTGACTTAAACCATTGTGTCAGGTTTATGTATATGTTCTTGCATTTGTCTGCTGGCATGTCTTGTGTGATGTCTGAGCAGGTCAGGCAGCATAGCTTTGTGCTTTCATCTGCAACTTCTATCAGGTCGTCGGCCTGAAGCAGTTTGCCCCACACGGGCACGTCTCCGTGGTTCAGACTTACAAATCCGTGGTTGGTGTTGTAAACGCTCGCATATAGCTGTCCGTTGACATAGTCCTTGCCTTTGCTGACAATGGTGGAGCCGTTGCCGTGTATGGAGATGCTTACGCCTGGCCATTGCTTTCGTGCGAGTGCGAGATGGTCTTCGTTGAAGTAGTAGGTTGATGGGGCAAACTCCACGACAATGTCCTTTGCTCCAGAAGCAACGGCGGAGTTGATTGATGAAGACAGGTTGTTGAAGTCGGTCTGGTTGCTGATGTTGATTACTTCTGAACATGAGATTGTCGGCAGAAGCAATACAAGCAACAGAAATTCAAGTGTTTTCTTCATGACAGGGAGATGTTTTGTGGTGCAAAGGTATTGATATTATATCAAGTGAAAGGAAAAATTAGGTTAAAAATGATGGCGCATGGCTTTAATCGTTATATATAAGGTGTCTGAATGGCACTTTTAGCTTATCAAAGGGCTTGTTAGTCGGTATATTTTATTAACTTTGCGCCCACGAAATAATGTATATTGGAAAGAAAGAATCTATGAGCAAGAATAAGTTTGTCATACCCTCAAAATTGAATTTGTCTGACGTAAACAAGGAAATCCTGTCGCAATGGACAAGCGAGGATCTCTTTGGCAAAAGTCTTAAAGCTCGCGAAGGAGCGAGAGATTTCGTGTTTTTTGAGGGGCCTCCCTCTGCCAATGGCCATCCGGGCATTCATCATGTTCTGGCCCGCACAATAAAGGATACTGTGTGTCGATATAAGAGCATGAAGGGGTTCCATGTGGCTCGCAAGGCGGGGTGGGACACCCACGGACTGCCTGTGGAGCTTAGCGTGGAGAAGACTCTTGGTATCTCAAAAGAAGACATAGGACACAAAATCAGTGTTGATGACTATAACAACCAGTGCCGTGCAGATGTTATGAAATACACTGCCGAATGGCGCAAGTTGAGCGAGGAGATGGGGTATTGGGTAGATTTGGACCATCCGTATATTACTTATGAAAACTCATACATAGAAAGCCTTTGGTGGTTGCTCAGCCAACTCTACAACAAGGGGCTGCTTTATAAGGGATATACCATACAGCCATATAGCCCTGCCGCAGGCACGGGTCTGTCAAGCCATGAGCTTAATCAGCCTGGTTGCTATCGTGATGTGAAGGATACCACAGTAACGGGACTTTTTAAAATTGTTGATGCAGCACAAGAACTGAAGGAATGGGGAACTCCCATGTTTGCCGCATGGACAACAACCCCGTGGACTCTGCCGTCAAACACCGCTTTGTGTGTGGGGCCGTCAATAGACTATGTTGCAGCCCAGACATTTAATCCGTATAATGGCGAAAGAATAACAATCTTGTTGGCCCAGGCCAGACTTAACAGCTATCTGCAGGGTGAAGAATTGCAGACGTTGGCCGAACTGGAGGCCCTTGACCTGAATGAGGTTGATGGCAGGAAACTGCCTTACCGTATTGTTGGCCACTACAAGGGCTCTGACCTTGTGGGCATGAGATATGAACAGTTGATGCCTTGGGTGAAGCCTTGCGAAAAGGTTTCTGACCTGTCTGCGGAGTATGTGGTGAAGTATGCCTCATCACACCCCGACCAGGTGTTTGCCTGCGGTCAGGACAAGTTTGTGGAGATGTCGGATGAGGCGTTCCGAGTGATAGCTGGTGACTATGTGACCACAGAAGATGGTACAGGTATCGTGCACATTGCGCCGACCTTTGGTGCGGATGATGCCAAGGTGGCTAAGGCTGCGGGCATTCCTGCTCTTTACATGATTGACAAGGCCGGAGAAACGCGTCCGATGGTAGACCTTCAGGGTAAATACTATTTGGTAGAAGAGTTGGCCGAGCCTTTCGTAACCAAGTGCATGGATAGGGCGGCTTATGCTTGTCATGAGGGTGCGTATGTGAAGAATGCCTATAGTCCGGAATATAATGTCGGGGGCAAATATGATGCCAAGGCAGCGGAGAAAGCCAAAGACCTCAATGTGGACATGACCATCGAGATGAAGGCTGCGGGACAGGCACTGCGCATTGAAAAGCATGTGCACAACTACCCTCACTGCTGGCGCACCGACAAACCGATACTCTATTATCCCCTTGACAGTTGGTTTATACGTTCTACCGCGGTTAAGGATCGCATGATAGAATTAAACAAGACTATTCGTTGGAAACCAGAATCCACGGGTAGCGGACGCTTTGGCAAGTGGCTTGAAAATCTCAACGACTGGAATCTTTCTCGCTCTCGCTATTGGGGTACACCGTTGCCTATATGGCGCAACAGCGACACGCGTGAGGAAATTTGCATAGGCAGCATAGCTCAATTGTATGATGAGATAGAAAAGAGTGTAGCTGCAGGGGTGATGAACAGCAACCCGCTTAAGGAAAAAGGGTTCGTTCCTGGTGATTATAGCGAAGAAAACTACCATAAGATAGACATTCATCGCCCGTATGTGGACGATATCGTGTTGGTGAGTCCAAGCGGCAAGCCAATGAAACGCGAAACAGATCTTATTGATGTGTGGTTTGACTCGGGTGCAATGCCATACGCCCAGATACACTATCCTTTCGAAAATAAGGAAAAACTCGATGACCGCAAGTGTTATCCTGCCGACTTCATTGCCGAAGGCGTAGACCAGACTCGTGGCTGGTTTTTCACCCTTCATGCCATTGCCGTCATGGTGTTTGACTCTGTAGCATACAAGGCGGTCATCTCCAACGGTTTGGTGCTTGACAAGAACGGCAACAAGATGTCCAAGCGTTTGGGCAATGCGGTAGACCCGTTTGAGGCTATCGCGAAGTATGGTTCCGACCCTCTACGCTGGTATATGATTACCAACTCACAGCCGTGGGACAATCTCCGCTTTGATGAAAAGGGAGTGCAGGAAGTGGCTCGCTCGTTGTTCAGCAAACTGTTCCAGACCTATAGCTTCTTTGCCATGTATGCCAACGTGGACGGCTTTGATGGGTCGGAGACCCAAATTCCCGTGGCCGATCGTCAGAAGATTGACCAATGGGTGCTGTCGGCTCTCAATACATTGATAAAGAAGGTTACGGACTGCTACGAGGACTACGACCTCACCACTGCAGGCCGCCTGATAGAGGATTTTGTAATCAACGACCTCTCTAACTGGTATGTGCGCCTCAACCGTAAGCGTTTCTGGCAGAGCGGACTCGATACAGACAAACTCAGTGCCTACCAGAGCCTTTACGGCTGTCTGGAAACTGTGGCACGACTGATGGCTCCGCTTGCGCCGTTCTATGCCGACAAACTTTATCGTGACCTCGCGGGTGCAGGTAACAGCGTGCATATGCAAGACTATCCGGTGGCAGACGAAACGTTGATAGACGACGAACTTGAAGCGCAGATGCAGAAAGCACAGAAGATAACCTCTATGGGGCTTTCGTTGCGCAAAAAAGAGAGCATCATCGTGCGCCAGCCATTGGAGTGCATTATGATTCCTGTGGGCAGTGAGGCCGAACGACATGCCATTGAGGAGATGAGCCCAATCATTACCAGTGAACTTAATATCAAACAGATTAGGTTTGTGGCTGGCATCGAACTGGTCAAGACCGTCAAGTGTAATTTCCGTGTATTGGGCAAGAAACTGGGTAAGCTCATGGGGCCTGTGTCAAAACTTGTGGGCGCAATGACCCAAGAACAAATTGGCATGTTGGAGGAGCATGGCACGTATACTTTCGAGGTGGACGGCCTGCAGGTCTCTGTAGACCGAGAGGATGTGGAGATCTTCAACCAAGACATTCCTGGGTGGAGTGTGGCTAACGATGGTACATTGACGGTAGCTCTCGACCTTGATATTACCGAGGATTTGCGCCGCGAGGGTATGGCACGCGAGGTAGTCAAGCATATTCAGACCTACCGCAAGGATAATGGTTTTGAGATAACAGACCACATAAGGATAACTTTCAAGGACAACTCCGAGATAAAGGATGCCGTAATGCAGTTTAAGGATTACATCTGCTCCCAGGTTTTGTGTGACAGTTTGGTTTGGAAAGAGAATCTGGAGGCAGATAAACTGGACTTCGATGATTTTAGCGTTGATGTAAGAATAGAGAAATTATAATCAGTAAACAGAACATTAACACTACTTGTATTATGACAGAAAGAAAACGTTATTCTGACGAAGAATTGATGGAGTTCAAAGACCTCATTCTTCAAAAAATGGAGGTGGCGCGCTCTGATTACGACCAGATTGTTGCAGCCCTGACTCATCGGGACAACAACTCGGTAGATGACACATCGCCCACCTATAAAGTAACAGAAGAAGGCAACGCCACACAAAGCAAGGAAGAACTAAACACTCTTGCTGCGCGCCAGAAGAAATTTATTGACAGCCTGCAAGGGGCGCTTGTTCGCATAGAAAACAAGACCTACGGAGTATGTCGTGTTACGGGCAAGCTGATTCCAAAGGAACGCCTGCGTGCAGTGCCGCATGCCACATTGAGCATTGAGGCAAAGCAGATGAAGAACCGTAAAGATTAAGGCGCTGCCAACTGTTACAAAACAAAAAAAGGCAGAACACGCCCATCATGTGTTTATAGACATGTTCTGCCAATGGGTTTTATAGACCAATATTATGACAGATAATTTCCATTCCGATACAAAGCGCACCAGACTCTTGCGCACGATGTCAGTGGCCATTGTGGTAGTCATACTGGCCATTGACCAGGGGATTAAACTCTGGGTTAAGACTGGCATGTGTCTTGGTGAAAGAATAAAACTTGCAGACTGGGCGTATATTGCTTTCACTGAGAACAGAGGCATGGCTTTTGGTATGGACTTTGTCGGCACGCTAATGCTCTGCTGCTTCAGAATCATCGCTGTCGGCGTTCTGGTGTGGCTTGTTCTAAGAATTACCAGAAGGCCCTTTGTAAAATGGGGCTTTGTGGCTCTTGTCTCCATGGTTTTGGCGGGAGCGGCTGGCAATATTGTAGACAACATATTCTATGGACTGATATTCGACGACTCTAACTTCTTTGAACCCGCACGTCTCGTTGCTTTGGGCAGTGGCACGGGCTCACTGCTTGAGGGCAGAGTGGTTGATATGTTCTATTTCCCATTCATTGACACGATTCTGCCCCAGTGGGTTCCAGTGTGGGGTGGTACCCATTTCATATTCTTCAGTCCTATATTCAATTTCGCCGATGCATGTATAACCACAGGGGGAGTTTTGTTGGTGATTTGCTATCACAAGACGCTTAACCAATTGTTTTCGCACAAGTCGCCATTGGAAGACACAACAAAGGAATGAAAAATCTGCTTGCTCTTTTTCTGGTTTTACTGGCGGTTGGGTGTAAGGTCAGCAAACCTAAAGGCATAATCGACGAAGCCGTTATGGAAGAGATACTCTATGAGTACCACTTGGCACAGGCTGTTGCGTCGGGTGCTGACAGCACTAACGTCAAGAGGCGTGCCTACGTGTTGGCATGCTTCAGGAAAAACGGTGTAAGCGAGGCCCAATTCGACAGTTCCATGGTATGGTATTGTCAGCATATGGAGTATTTGCAGAAGATATACCAACGCATTGACGCGCGCTATCGTTCTGAATTGGCTTCGTTGGGTGCTGCCACCAATGATGTTAATCGTTATTCTACGCTTTCTACCACTGGTGACACTGCTAACGTGTGGAATGCCCATTCGTTTTATTTGCTTAGTGGCAACGGTTTCAACAATCGCATGTCGTTTGAAGTTGAGGCCGACACCTCCTATAGGGCAGGTGACAGTTTTATGCTGAATTTCCGCGCGGAGTTTCTACAACGAGAAGGTCAGCGCCATGGCATTGCTGTTATGGCGGTGCAATATGACAACGACTCTGTTGCCTATGTGATGCGCCATTTTTATGGTAGTGGAGACAACTCATTGTCGTTGCCATCTGTTTCGCACGCCCCAAAACGTGTTTATGGCTATGTCTATATGCTCAGCGAGTGGAATGCCAGTCCAAGACTGCTGTTCTTGTTCCAGTCCTCGTTAGTGCGTATGCACCGACTCCCTCAACAGAATGCCCCCGCTTCTGAGAACGCAGTAAAACCAGACAGCACAGGCAATGATATGTCAGACTCAAATTCCTCGCAACGCAACTCCAGTTCCGCAGATGTTTATTCTAAAATAGGTAATGGGGGTGCTGTATCTGTTTCTCCAGAACAGATGCATTCCCGTCCAATGCCAAGAAAAATGTCAAAGTGAATTGGAGGAACTTTCTCCGAAAAGCTTCGTTGACTATAGGTCCTGTGTCGATATATACATTTTTGCATAAGGACTTGTCCTGACTTCGTCACTCAAAAGATGTCATTTACGACCTAATGCCCGATTGGGGATTATCCGCTTCTGCCCACCTTGTTTAGAAGATGGTGTTGTCCTTGAGTATGAACTCTGGGCCGTGTCCTGGAAATACAAGAGTTTCTGGCGGTAGGGTCATGATGTGTTGGTCTATGACAGACTGCACCTGTTCAATGGTTAGCCCAGGCTCTTTAGGCAGTCCGACATAGCCCTTGAATAGCGTGTCGCCAGAGAAAAGCACTCCGTCATCGTGGCTGTAGAAGCACAGGCTGCCTTGTGTGTGTCCAGGTGTGGCTATTACAGTGAGTGGGCCATAGGTTTGTGATGGGTTAATGGTGAGCGGTGTGTATGGCAGTGGTAATGGCAGTGGGCGGTGCAGCATTTTTTGAAGTGTGTCTGGTGCTGTGGTGTAGTTGTTAAGTTCCAATGGTGATATTATGGGTAGCAGGCCGTAAGTGTCAAAAATCCACTGGGCTCCCCATATGTGGTCAAAATGGCAGTGGGTAATGAGGTGGTCGGTAAGTTTTATTCCGTTGCTCGTAATATAGTTGGCTATTCTCTCTTCCTTGGTTTCGCGTCGCACTCCGCAGTCTATAATGATGCCAGTGCCCGTTTTGTCGTGCATGATGTAGGTGTTCTCGCGCAGGCCGTTTACGACAAAGCGCGCTATGGTATGGTGCTTGAGGTGAAATATGTTGTCAGAGGTGCGCAGCATGGATATGGTGTTATTTTCGTTTGGATTGCCTTGTTTGTATGCGTTTGGAAGGGTGCTTCCTGGTTTGTTTGGGTGTGGTTGTTGCTGTTTTTGCGACAGTGAAGAAGTACTGTCGTTGCCGTTGTTTTTGTTCTGGACTTTTTGCGGAAAAAACGGGTTGTAGTGTATAAGGGTGGTAACCAGAGTACCATGTTTCTGTGCTGACGGTCATGGGGGTTGGGGTAAAGTCCTGCACCTGTTCTGTCAGTAGTCCCAGTTTGCGGGTTTTGTTTGAGAGTTGCGCCATGTCGTGTTCTGTGCAGCCTGGGTGTGAAGATATGAAATAGGGTATTATCTGTTGGCGCAGTTTGTAACGGGAGTTGATGCGGTCAAACAAGTTCTTGAATTCATAGAACAAGTTGAATGAGGGCTTGCGCATGAGTTTCAGCACATGGTCTTCGGTGTGTTCGGGTGCCACTTTTAGGCGGCCGGAGACATGGTTTCTGATAAGTTCTTCGGTATAGGTGTTTGCGGCCTTGTTGCTATTCTCGTTGTCAGAACGGTGGAGCAGCAGGTCGTAGCGCACGCCGCTGCCTATGAAGCTCTTTTTGATGCCTGGCATGGCATCGACGGCTCGGTAGATGTCAAGCAGCGGTTGGTGGTCAGTATTTAGATTTTTGCATACTATGGGGAAAATACATGAAGGCTTGCGGCATACGGAGCAAATTTTTTTGTCACGTCCACCCATCATATACATGTTGGCAGAGGGGCCTCCGAGGTCAGAGAGGTAACCTTTGAAATCTGGCATTTGTGTTACTTGGCGCACCTCGCGCAGAATGCTGTCCTTAGAACGGCTCATGATGAATTTGCCTTGATGGGCAGAGATAGTGCAGAATGCACACCCGCCAAAGCAACCTCGGTGTATGTTGACAGAGAAGCGTATCATGTCGAAGGCGGGAATACGTTTGCCCTTGTATTTGGGATGTGGCAGACGGGTGTATGGCAGGTCGAAAGAATGGTCTATCTGTCGGGTAGTCATGGGGGGAAATGGTGGGTTTACAACCACAAAGTTTTTGCCTGTTTGCTGAATGATGCGTTGTGGCTGCAGGCGGTTACTCTCCTCTTCTATATGTCGGAAGTTGGCGGCATAGAGTTTTCTGTCTCTTAGGCAGGCTTCATGAGAATTGAGTACTATGTCGTCGGAGGTTATTCCGTGTGGAATGGTTTCGGCTGTCTCAATGGTTACGGTTTGCTGAATGGGGTATCGGCGCAGCACTTGTTTGAGATCATGGGCAGAAGCAAAGGCTTCGCTGTTGTAATGAAGCATTTTGTCCTCAATCAGCTTGCATAGCTGTGTAATGGGCAGTTCTCCCATGCCATAGGTAATGAGGTCGGCTTCGGAATCTATGAGTATTGAGGGACGCAAGGCATCTTTCCAATAGTCATAGTGTGTTACACGGCGCAATGAGGCCTCTATGCCACCCAGCACCACAGGAGTGTCGGGGTATAGACGCTTCAGAATGCGGGAATATACTATGGTGGGGTACTCAGGGCGCAGATCATGGCGTCCGTCAGGACTGTAGGCATCTTCTGAACGCAGACGACGTGCAGCGGTGTATTTGTTTACCATAGAGTCCATGGCGCCGGGAGACACGCCGAAGAAGAGGCGCGGACGGCCGAGCTTCTTGAAGTCACGGAAGTCACCGTGCCAGTCGGGTTGTGGGACGATGGCAACCTTGAGCCCCATATCTTCGATGATGCGACCTATCACTGCCGCTCCGAAGGAGGGATGGTCTATGTAGGCATCGGCACTAAACAGTATGACATCTAATTGTGACCAACCGCGCAAGTCGGCTTCTTTCTTTGTGGTAGGTAACCAGTCTGTGAGCATCATGGCGAAAAGCTCCCCCAAGAGGGTTGTTCTGTTGATTGGAAAGAAAACTGAAAACTGCCAAAGGAAGCGTGAATGCTCCGTGAGAGGCAGATTTCAGTTTTCGTAGTTATGTGGTATGTTTAAAGTCCTCTGCCGTGGCAGTTCTTGAACTTCTTGCCGCTTCCGCAAGGACATGGGTCGTTACGCCCTGGCAGTTTTTCGCGCACGATGGGTTGCTGTGGCTGTTGTGCCCGTGTGTCTTGATGGGCGGCGGCATGTTGGTGGGGGTCTACCATGTCGGTGCGGCTCTCTGTGTATTGCGGACGACGTTGTGGTGTTTCGGGCACAGCCTCGCGTACATCTTCAGGTGCACTCATGGGTATCTGGCTGTGCATCAAGATGCTCACTACGCGGTCGTAGATTTTGTTAATCATAGAGTCGAAGAGGGATGCACTCTCAAGCTTGAAGATGACAAGCGGATCTTTCTGCTCATAGCTGGCGTTCTGTACCGACTGTTTCAGCTCGTCAAGGTTACGGAGGTTTTCTTTCCACTCGTCATCGATAATTTGCAGCAGTATGGACTTCTCAAATTGCTTTACGAGTGACTTCGCTTCGGTTTCTACAGCTTCCTTGAGTGGCACTGCAATATTGTATATTTTCTTGCCATCGGTAATCGGTACAGCAATGCGAGTGTATCGCTCGCCTTCATTTTCATATACCTGCTTGATTACAGGCAGAGCAACCTCTATCATGCGGTCTGTGTGCAGACGCAGGTTTGCCATAGCTGCCTGAAAGGCCTTCTCATAGAGGTCGTTGCGGCTGATGTCACCATTGAACTCTCCTTCGGTGAAAGGAATTTCCATGGCCATGAGCTCTATGAAGCGCATCTTGCATTGGGCGAACTCGTTTTTGTCAATAATGTCGATGCAGCGATCCCATATCATGTTGCTGATATCCATGCCGATACGCTCACCCATAAGGGCGTGGCGACGCTTTTCGTAGATGACTGTGCGTTGTTTGTTCATCACATCGTCATATTCAAGCAGATGTTTGCGCACTCCGAAATGGTTGCCTTCTACCTTCTTCTGTGCGCGTTCAATAGACTTGTTGATGATGGGCGACTCGATCACCTCCCCGTCTTTCAGTCCGAGGCGGTCCATGATCTTTGAAATTCTTTCGGCGGCAAACAGACGCATCAACTGGTCTTCGAGTGATACGAAGAACACTGAAGAACCCGGATCTCCCTGACGGCCTGAACGTCCGCGCAACTGTCGGTCTACACGACGGCTCTCGTGACGTTCTGTTCCTATGATGGCCAAACCGCCAGCGGCCTTAACCTCGTCAGACAGCTTGATGTCGGTACCACGTCCGGCCATGTTGGTGGCTATGGTTACTGTTGAGCTCTGACCGGCTTGTGCCACTATTTCAGCTTCTTTCTGGTGTAGCTTGGCGTTAAGTACCTGGCAGGGAATCTTGCGGAGGTCAAGCATACGCTTTAGCAGTTCAGATACCTCTACTGAGGTCGTACCGACCAACACAGGGCGGCCTGCTTCTCGCATCTTTTCGATTTCATCGATAACGGCATTGAATTTCTCGCGTTTGGTTTTGTATACGCGGTCGTTGAGGTCTTTGCGTGCCACAGGGCGGTTTGTGGGAATCTCGACAACGTCAAGTTTGTAGATATTCCAGAATTCTCCAGCCTCGGTGATGGCCGTACCTGTCATGCCCGCCAGTTTGTGGTACATGCGGAAATAGTTCTGCAAGGTGATGGTGGCGAAAGTTTGTGTTGCCGCTTCAACCTTTACATGCTCCTTGGCCTCAACTGCCTGATGCAGTCCGTCGCTCCATCGGCGTCCCTCCATTATACGGCCAGTCTGTTCGTCAACAATCTTGACCTGACCGTCTATGAGCACGTAGTCTTCGTCGATGTTGAACATGGTATAGGCCTTGAGCAGTTGCAGAATGGTGTGTACACGCTCGCTCTTCACAGAATACTCGGTCATCAGTTCGCTCTTTTTGGCAATGCGTTCCTCATTGCTGAGAGTGGTGTCGCCTTCGAGGTGTGATAGCTGGCTTGCAATGTCGGGCAACACAAAGAGTGAACTGTTTTTGACTGCGTTTGCCAACCAGTCATTACCTTTGTCGGTAAGCTCCACACTCTTTTGTTTTTCGTCTACCACGAAGTAGAGTGGTTCAACGGCCTCGGGCATTCGGCGGTTGTTATTCTCCATGTATATCTCTTCGGTCTTGAGCATACCTGTTTTGATGCCTGGTTCAGAGAGATATTTAATCAGTGCCTTGTTTTTTGGCAGTGCCTTGTGGGCGCGGAACAATTGCAGGAAACCTTCTTCCTGTTTTTTCTTGTCGTCAGAGCCTATCAGTTGTTTGGCTTCAGATAGCAGTTGGTTAGCATATTTGCGCTGCACTTCATAGAGGCTCTGTATGAGTGGCTGGTATTCGTCAAACATTTGGTCTTCGCCCTGTGGCACTGGCCCCGAGATAATCAGTGGAGTACGTGCATCATCAATAAGCACGGAGTCCACCTCGTCGACAATGGCGTAGTTATGCTTGCGTTGCACGAGGTCTTCGGGTGAAGTGGCCATGTTGTCACGCAGATAGTCAAAGCCGAACTCGTTGTTAGTGCCGAATGTGATGTCTGCCTGATATGCTTTGCGACGAGCCTCTGAATTGGGGCGGTGCTTGTCAATGCAATCTACGCTGAGACCATTGAACATATAGAGCGGCCCCATCCATTCGGAGTCACGCTTGGCCAGATAGTCGTTGACCGTGACAACGTGAACACCGTTGCCTGTGAGGGCATTGAGGAACACTGGCAGTGTGGCTACAAGAGTCTTACCTTCACCAGTAGCCATTTCGGCAATCTTGCCTTGGTGTAGCACTACGCCTCCGAAGAGTTGCACGTCATAATGCACCATGTTCCATGTGGTGTCGTTTCCGCCGGCAGTCCAATGGTTGTGGTAGAGGGCTTTGTCACCATCAATGTCAACAAAGTCGTGTGTGGCGGCCAGCTCGCGGTCAAAGTCTGTGGCACTGACAACCACATCTTTACCCTCGGCAAAACGTCGTGCCGTACTCTTCATGATGGCGAGGGCTTCGGGCATCACCTTGTTGAGCTCCTGCTCCATGCGGTCAAGTACGTCTTTCTCCAGTTTGTCAATCTTGTTGAAGAGTACTTCGCGGTCTTCAATAGGGAGGGTTTCTATTTTGTCTTTAATGGTTTGTATTTCTTCCTTAATATCATCAGCACAGTGTTGTACCTGCTGTTGCAGTTCCCGTGTTTTGGCTCGAAGGCTATCGTTGTCGAGCTTGTCAATGTCAATGTAAGCGGCTTTGATCTGCTCCACGTATGGTAGGATTTCCTTCATGTCACGTGTTGCCTTGTTGCCAAAGATTTTTGAAAGGACGTTGATTATATTCATTTGTATTGTATTGTTTTCTGTTGTATAAGTAAAAGATGATTGCACCGCAGATTGGTGGTGCATGAGGCATTGTGTGTGCCCTTGGTATTAGTATACATTCAGGGCGGCAGAGTGACAGGCGTTAGGGGCGCGTATGCGCATAATCGATGCCAGTGTGGCAGCAATGCATTCTGTGGTTATAGGGGTTTCTATTTTCTCACTCTTGACGTTCAATCCGTAGATGAAAACGGGAAAGTTGAGATACGATTCGCGCACCAGCCTGTTCTGGTGCTGTGTTTCGTTGACAAGTCGCCACCCTGGCGCAACCTGCACCAGAATGTCGCCCGATAGGCGTGGGTTATAACTATTGCGTATTTTGTTTATGCCAGGAGTCCATGCTCCGAGTAGCAGACGTTGTGAGGAGTAGGCGTCTTTCACGCCCTGAGATTGAAGCAGCAGTTCCTGACAGCGGTCAAGCACCTCTGTGAAGTTTAGCTGCTTGTCGGTAATTAGTTTGTGATTAAGGTAAATGTGATTGTCGTAGGTAGCCTCCACATAGTTGCCTTGCCCGTAGATGGCCATTAGCATCATGTTGAGGAGGTTGCCAGTTCGATTTATATAGAAGTTCCCTGAAGGGATGCGATATTTCGAGAGGTCGCTGTTTTCTTCGTCTGTAGTGCCTGTGGAGGTGACAATAAAGAGAACTTTGCCTTGGCCTATTTTCTCATCGGTCTCGGCTATCAGGTCGGCAATAACCTTGTCGAGCCGCACGTAGGTGTCCTGTATTTCCATGGCACACTCGGTGAGCGGCTTGTTGTCGTATCCGCCCGCATAGAATGTTAGCGCGAGGTAGTCTGGGATGTCGTCCAGCCCTACGGTGGTGTATTTTATACACTCTTTTGCCAGCGAACAGACATGCTCGTTGACCAATGCGCTGGTCATAAATTCGCTGCATGCACGGTCGCCCTTGAATTTGTGGACGAACGGTTCCTTCACTCCACCTGATAAGAAGTAGCAGAAATTGCCACTCAGTTCAGAACACGGAGTCCATGTTGTAGTCGGCAGAATGGCGCTCAGAGAATTGCGGTTTGCCATGCTGACCCATGCTGGCAGTTGGTCGGAATAGTATGTGGTGCTTGCCCACTTGCCGTTTTGGGGGTTAATCCAAAAGGCACCATCTGCAGCGTGTCCGGCGCTGAGAATGGCAGCATCGCTGAATGGTGCAAATGAGTATACAAGAGATTTTCCCTCGGTGGCGGCTTTGAGTTCGTCGCTTATGGTAGACACGCCAAGATTGCGTGGTGACAGTTTTTCTGTTGTCTCTATCCCGTTTGCGGTGTCGTCAGATACGCAGTACACCGGACGCAGTGTGTTGCGGTTAAACCACTGGAGGTCTATTATGCCATTGTCGTATGGAACAGCCCCCGTGGCGAGGGTGGCAATGGACGACGCTCTGTTGAGGTTGGCGTTTGGGTATTGGGCATAACTGTAGACTCTGCCCTCGTTCATCAGGCGCACAAATCCGTTGTTGCCATATAGTGGCATGAAAGCATCAAGCAGGTCGCTCCGCAGTCCATCGATGGTGATGTTTACAACCATGCGGGGAATCTGCCTGTCGGCCTGTGCCTCAATGCCTGCAAGCAGGGTAATGGCAAGGAAAGGCGTAAACTTCAGGATTTCCTGAAATTTCTCTATAGGTGATATGCGTTTGTCGTGGTTGTGTCGTTGCATTGTCTGCGTGAGGATTTTGTCATGCTTGCGCTGCCTTGCGGGATTTGAGCCAAACGACAAGGTTTGTCAAGCTACGTATAAGCATAAGTAGTGCCAAAAGTATTATTGCGCTGTCGAAATGCTGCGGAATGGATTTGGAGCATAGCAGAAACAGTGCTATTACCAGTGCCGCAATGGCGTGGTATTGTTTGTAGTTGTGTTTGCGTGCGCCGCTTATCTGCCAATAGAGTCCGACGAGTGGCAGAGGGTTGAGAATCCATATAAGCCAGTTAGAGTCAACGGTGGGGTGTTCTGAGAAAAAGAACACGAAGCTGACAATGATGCCTGCCGTGCCTTGAATGAGCAGCAGCATGGTGTCAATAGGCCATATAATGCGTCTGCGCCGTACTTCCCATACACCGATGATAATGGAGGCAATCAGGGCCAGCGTTGCAAGTGCCGATGGGGAAACAGGAAATTCCGCAGACGGAATTATTGTAGTGTCTGTATCAAGCAGCCGGTGCTTTTTGAGCACAAAGTTGTGAACAGAATATCCTTCTGCCAGAATCAGTGTGTGGTCAATGTCCTGTTCAAGGACAAGTGGTGCAAACTGCAACTCCCGTCCTGTGGCGGGCAAGTCGGCTTTGGCACCGAGCAAAAGGTCTTGGCTGAATGACGACCATTTGGCATTGCGGCAGAAGAAGTGTATGGCATCTCTGAAACTTCTCTCTGTCGGCCTGTTGGGGTATTGCAGTTCTCCGTCAAGGTTTTGCTCTATGATGTCTCTCACGCGTGTGGCGCAGTTGTCATAGAGAACATTGTAAAGGTACGTGCGGTTTTCTGGTTTTATGTTGTTGAGCAGGGCTTGGTATATTCGCCGGCATTCGTTTTGGGTAAGGTTAAGTATCTGCTCGTCAATGTATCTGCCGCTGTGGCGATAGTATGCTATGAAATCTTCGGTGGGTTGGCCTACACACATGTAGTAGGTCTCTCCCATGGCGAATTTCAGTGCAAAAAAGCTGGTGTTGAAGTCAAATACCCCGTAGTTGAATGTCAGGTCAAGACCTGTACTGTCAGTACGCACCACCCTGATGGCAGAGTGGCCGTAATATTCGTAGACTTCGTTGCCGGGGCCACATGTAAGTAGACTTATCTGCAGGTGTGGTGTGCTTGCAGAGCCATCGGTGGCATAGTCGCTCGTAGCTGCCTCGCGTGGGGATGATGCTTGTTTGAGAAGTTCTTCGGAAACAACATTTCCGAGATGTTTCTTCAGTTGCAGTTGCTTGGCGTTGAGTTTTGAGTTGGCATCAATGTATTTGTTGACCTGTTGTCGCTCGTTGCCGCTGTCAAATGCCGCAGTCTGTGCATGGGTTGCAGTTGCCGTCAAGACAATCGCCAACATCGCCATTGGCATTGTCAGATGGACTATGTGTTTGAGTATTCGCACGGGCGGGATTTTTGCATGTACCTAAATGAAATGCAAAAATAACAAAAATAATTGGATTCCTTGTTGTAGTAGTGTGCTAAAATAAATTAAGGGTCGGGGTTGTTTAATCCCGACCCTTAATAACGGACGTCAATATTACTTTCCGTTATATAATTTCGTGGAGAGTCTGTTTACTCAACACCTGCGATGATGTTGTATACAGCAACAACATCAGAGCCGTCTACCTTGCTATCGCCGTTGATATCGGCTACCTCAGAGGTAATGCCGGATTCTGTACCGACCTGAACGAAGTTGTAGATTGTGATGACATCAGTGCCGTCAACTCTGCCGTCATTGTTTACATCACCTTGCAGCGATGACTTCTCAAAAGTTGCGGAAACAGAAATGTTCTTTGAAATGGCCTGAATGGTGTATATGCCGTCAGTTCCTACGTTGCTCAATACATTTGCGCCGTCAACATAGAAAGTCTTGAGTGCATAACCGCTTTGTGGGGTGATGAGCAACTGCACATCTTCGCCTGTGTTGATGGTTGCACTGGCAACAGAGTTGTTTGAGATAGCTCCGGTGCCCATAATTTCAATCTGTCCGCCTTCGCCTGTGCTGACCTGTACGGTGAAACGCTTGTTACCCTTTAGGTCATTGCCAGTAATGTTGTCGTTAGCGGTTGCCTGCTTTGAAGCGGCATTGGGGGTGTTGACCGCAAAGCTCTGACCAACTGACGCTGCCAAGAAAAGGCAGAGGGTGAGTAGAAGTTTTTTCATATTAGTAAATATTAGGTTTGTATTTTACGAATGTTTATCGTTTGCAAATATATGATTTTTTTTTTAAATAAAGAAAAATTGCTATAAAATTTGTGTATGTCAGATAATTTGTTTCGGAGGAAAAGTATTGCCTGTGGTTTCCTGAATGGTTTTCTGGCACGTAATGTCATGATACTGTGGCAAAACTGCATCTGCTGGTCATGTTGTGTACGTAGCTTTTTCTACAGTCTCTTTTCCCCGGAGTGTGGCTTTTTCCGTCAGCGGAACAGACGGGCTTGCCATTTGTGTTTGTTGCGAAGACTTCTGTCAGACCACGTTGGTCTATTTTGGTAATGTACATTCATTTAATTATGTTATCATAAGTGTATTTTCAAGTTTTTTTACGATATTTGCATGTTAAACGAGAATAAGAACAAACAAAAAATATTTGCGAATGAAACAACAGTTGAAGAAGGTGCTCGTGCTTGGTTCGGGCGCATTGAAAATCGGTCAGGCCGGCGAGTTTGACTATTCGGGCTCGCAAGCTCTTAAGGCTCTTCGTGAAGAGGGAGTTAGGTCTGTGTTGATAAATCCTAATGTGGCAACCATACAAACCAGTGAGGGTATAGCCGACAAGGTCTACTTTCTTCCAGTCAATCCGTACTTCGTCACGGAGATAATCAAGAAGGAACGCCCCGACGGCATTCTGCTGGCATGGGGTGGCCAGACAGCGCTCAACTGTGGAACGGAACTATATAAAAGAGGTGTCTTTGAGGAATATGGTGTCAAGGTTCTCGGCACCAGCGTAGAGGCTATTATGGACACCGAAGACCGTGACCGTTTTGTAAAGCGTCTGAACGAGGCAAGCCTCAAGGTGCCAGTGAGCCAGGCTTGCGAGACTATGGAGAGTGCTCTTGAAGCCGCCCGCAACATCGACTACCCCGTGATGATACGTTCGGCTTATGCTTTGGGCGGGCTCGGCTCGGGCGTATGTCCCAACGAAGAAGTCTTTAAGGAGATTGCCGAGAGTGCCTTCACGTTTGCACCACAGGTGTTGGTTGAAGAGTGCCTGAAAGGGTGGAAGGAGATAGAGTTTGAGGTAATCCGCGATGCCAACAACCACTGTTTCACCGTGGCCTCTATGGAAAACTTTGACCCTCTGGGCATTCATACCGGCGAGTCTATTGTGGTGGCCCCCACCTGCTCGCTTGATGACGAACAGGTAAAAATGCTTCAGGACATTGCGGTGAAATGTGTGCGTCATCTCAATATCGTGGGCGAGTGCAACATACAGTATGCTTTCAACTCGTCAACCAATGACTACCGCATCATAGAAATCAATGCGCGATTGAGCCGTTCGTCTGCCCTCGCTTCAAAGGCCACGGGCTACCCTCTGGCTTTTGTGGCAGCCAAGATTGCGCTCGGCTACACCCTTGACCAGATAGGTGAGATGGGTACTTCAAACTCGGCCTATGTGGCTCCATCGCTTGATTACCTCATCTGCAAGATACCACGTTGGGACCTTACCAAGTTCAGTGGCGTGAGCCGCAAGATAGGCTCGTCTATGAAGTCGGTGGGCGAAATAATGTCAATAGGCCGCACCTTTGAAGAACTGTTGCAAAAAGGACTGCGCATGATAGGGCAGGGCATGCACGGATTTGTAGGAAACGAACACCTGCGGTTTGATGACCTCGATGAGGAGTTGGCCAACCCGACCGACCTGCGTGTCTTTGCTTTGGCACAGGCTCTTGAGCAGGGCTACACCATTGAGCGCATTTATGAGCTTACCAAAATAGACCCCTGGTTCATCGGTAAGATGAAGAACATCGTTGACTGGAAAAACAAGTTGGAGTCATATAACTCACTGCAGGAAATACCGGCAGAAGAACTTCGGCAGGCCAAGGTGTATGGTTTCAGTGATTTCCAGATAGCTCGCTTTGTACTCAAGACCAGCGAGGGCAACATGGAGAAAGAGAACCTTGCCGTGCGCATGCGCCGCAAGGAACTCGGCATTCTCCCTGCTGTAAAACGCATCCCAACTGTTGCAAGCGAACACCCCGACCTCACCAACTACCTTTATATGACCTATGGTGCGGAGGGCTGTGATGTCAACTATTATAAGAATGAGAAGTCGGTCGTTGTGCTTGGCTCTGGAGCCTACCGCATAGGCTCGTCAGTGGAATTTGACTGGTGTTCGGTCAATGCCATCCAGACAGCGCGCAAACTGGGCTACAAGTCCATAATGATAAACTATAATCCCGAGACGGTGTCTACCGACTATGACATGTGCGACCGTCTGTACTTTGACGAACTGTCATTCGAACGTGTGCTTGACGTTATTGACCTTGAGCAGCCACGGGGCGTGATAGTCAGTGTGGGAGGCCAGATTCCTAACAACCTGGCCATGAAGCTCTATCGTCAGAGCGTGCCGGTATTGGGCACCTCGCCGGTGAGCATTGACCGCGCAGAGAACCGCAACAAGTTCTCCGCCATGCTTGACCAACTCGGCATCGACCAGCCGAAGTGGAGAGCTCTCACATCGCTCGAAGACATCCATTCGTTTGTGGAGGAAGTGGGTTACCCTGTGCTTGTGCGCCCGTCCTATGTGCTTTCGGGTGCGGCCATGAACGTGTGTCATACCGATGAGCAGCTCAAGCGCTTCCTTGAAATGGCCAGCGAGGTCAGCAAGGAATATCCGGTGGTAGTCTCCCAGTTTATGCAGGAAACCAAGGAGATAGAGTTTGATGCTGTTGCCGACCATGGTGAGATTGTGGAATATGCCATCTCGGAGCATGTGGAGTATGCCGGTGTGCACTCTGGTGACGCCACCATGGTGTTCCCAGCACAGCAGATATATTTCTCTACAGCTCGCCAAATCAAGAGGATAAGTCGAGCCATAGCCAAGGAACTCAACATATCTGGGCCGTTCAACATACAGTTTCTTGCCAAAGACCGCGAGGTCAAGGTGATAGAGTGCAACCTGCGCGCCAGTCGCTCGTTCCCGTTTGTGAGCAAGGTTCTGAAGCGTAACTTCATAGAGACCGCCACACGCATAATGCTTGATGCACCTTATAATCGTCCAGATAAGTCGGCTTTCGATGTCGACCGCATTGGTGTGAAGGCCAGCCAGTTCTCGTTTGCCCGTCTGCAGAATGCCGACCCGATTTTGGGCGTTGACATGAGCAGCACCGGTGAGGTGGGCTGCTTGGGTGACGATTACAACGAGGCTCTGCTCAATGCTCTCATGGCTACAGGCTATAAGATTCCGTCAAAGGACAAGGCCATCATGATTTCCAGCGGAGAGGTTAAGTCTAAGGTCGATCTTCTTCGAGCAGCGCGTCAGCTCGACAAGAACGGCTACACACTCTACGCCACAGAAGGCACGGCCAAGTTCCTGAACGAAAACGGGGTCAGAGCCACCTCCACCCTTTGGCCTGATGAGCAGCCTGACAACGGTCTCAACGTGATGAACCTCATCGCTGGCCATAAGTTTGACCTTATTATAAACATTCCAAAGAACCATACCACCCGTGAACTTACCAACGGCTATAAGATACGCAGAGCTGCTATCGACCACAACACGCCGCTGATTACCAACTCACGCCTTGCTCGTGCCTTTATAGAGGCGTTCTGCAACGTAAGCCTTGAGGATATCAGCATCAAGGCATGGCAGGACTACGAGTAGTCGTGGGACTTGTCAAACAGGAAATCCCGAACAGAACGCGTGTTCTGTTCGGGATTTCCTGTTTTCGGGTAATCGCACCCGAGTCGGAGGCTTGGTGTAGGGCAAGACCTATTCCACCTGAATGATGTTGTAAAGATCGGTGATGTCGGTGGCGTTGACATTTCCATCGCCGTTGATATCAACCTTATCCAATGTGAGGCCTGTGGCTTCGGAGTTCGCAATGTAGTTGTAGACGGTCGTAACATCGGCAGCGTTGACCTTTCCGTCACCATTGACATCGCCCTTGATGGTCACGTTGTCGGGAATGGCCT
>USTH01000024.1 GCA_900557555.1 uncultured Prevotellaceae bacterium
CCTTGGATGTCCATGCGCTCTCGATATAGTAGTAGCCGTCTGTAACGGGGTTGACTGGAGTGGCTTTGGCGACATCGTAAGCGGCCCTGAGATTGTCAATGGCAGTGCGGTACTCCTGACGGGTGTTGGAACTTGTGATGGCTTTGGCTGCGGCCTGTGCGTTGAGGTATGCAGTCATGGGCGCTTCGGGCAGCTTGCCAGGGTCAAGACCGATGTTGTCGACGCTGAGATCTGAGGTCTCGGCTAAGACGGAGGTCAGTTCATCTGCAATGTTGAAGTTCTTGTCACCGGAATAGATGTTCATGGTCTGCCAGTCGCCGTTGTCTGGATATTCCTTACTCGAGATGTAGTATAGGTGGTTATAGCCGCCGAAACGTGCCAGGCGGAACCATGTGCCGTCGGTATTGGAGTGGTGAATGAACACGGCATCGTTGCAACCGTACAGGTTTAAGTTGTTGTTTTCTTTTTGCTTGATTTCATCCTTTGTCAAGAATGCGAAAGCGTATGCTTTGTCGGTGTCGTCAACCATGCGCTTGTCGCCAGGGTTGATGGAGTTTGGGTCGGTTGCGCCGAGGTATTTTCCTGATGTGAGGTCTTTGAGGTAGTATGTCGGTTTGTCTGTATAGATGGCATCTGTAGTGCCGGTTGCCACAAGTTGCCAGATGTTTTTCTCAGACTTTCCATCATCGTTAATCATTACAGAGTTTCCGTTGTTTTCATCGGGGTAGGCCACAATGAATTTGTTGCGGTATGAGGGATGGGCAGTTTCAATCATTATTTTTTTCCGTCGGCTATGGAGTCAATGGTAAGGGTCCAATATTTATTTCCTCCGTCAACCCAAGGACATTTGTTGTAGAGCGTTTGCAGCTCGTCTGCTAAGTTGTAGTAATATGAGTTGTCGGCTGACGGTGAGGTCTCTATGGCCGTTGCGACTTCGCCGAGTTTGTTTTCAAGTGCAGTCCTTCTGTCTGCCGTAAGAGCGGCATCCTTGTATGTGGGGTCTGACATGTCGTTGTAGATGGACAGGATTCTTGCGTGACATTTGGTGAGGCTGTCAATGCCTTCTACTGCATACATCTTGTTGGTGATTGAAGCTGATGGCTCTTCAAACCGATAGAGACTTCTCCAGCCGGCAGATTTGTTTTTGTCAATCCAGTTGAATGTGCCTCCATACGTGTTCCAGACCACGTTATTGGGGTCGGAGGGGTCAGAGGTGGAGATGTAGAAGCCTTGGAGGGCAGTGCCTTTGATGGTGAGTTCACCTTGCCTGACGTAGAGTGATACGGGGGTGTCGGATTTGTTGTTGTTGTCTTTGGCGTTACCTGCATATTTGCCTGTGGTGACATGCTGCATTGTATAGAGGCCGTCGCCGGTTTTCTTTACCAGAAAGACATCCTGCATGGTCTGTGAGTTAGGGTCGTAGGGGTGGTTGGGCAGACGGGAGTTTGCCGGGTCAATGTAGATGCTGCGGTATTCTACAACTTCACTCGGATAAACAGTGTTCTGTGAGACGATGATGTAATACTTGCCGTCTTCGGGCAAGGTGGGTGGTTCGCCGGTTGTCGTCAAACTGTAGGCGGCAACAGATGTACATAGTCCGATGATGGTCATCAGACATGTCAAAAGTTTTGAAGTTTTCATGTGTTTATTGTGTATTTGTGTATAAAGTCTCCAATTCGACATCCAAAATTATAAAATTGTTGTGTGTCTGGTGGTGTCGGTTGCAATAAAACTGTAGCTGTTTCTCGTTTTGACAAAGTCATTTGTCAATTAAGGATAATATTGCATTCAGTACGTGCAGGGCGCGTGTTAGGTTTTTTAACCCAAATCGGTCATTAGGTCGTAAATGACATCTATTTTGTTACTTCTTATTGCCTTTTGTTTTTTATAAGGCATCTGTTGCTTGTTTTTAGCTCAAAATAGCCCGCTATTATTCCCTAAAACGACAAGCAACATCTGCTCTTCTAAAAAATCAAAATCCAATAAGTCCTAACGACCGAATTGGGTTTAACATAATCCACTCTTCTAAAAAACAAAAACGGCTGCGACCATCGGTGATGTATGGTCGCAGCCGTGCGTTAGTTTGGCCAAGTTCAGAACCAGGAGCCAGTGTTTTCTTCCTCATCGTTTGTGTCATCGGTGAGCGATGTGCCCCAAAATTCGCGTGAGCGTGCTTCGGCATCTGTTTCGCCCTTGATTGGAATGCTGGCGGCCATTATGCCGGCAGATTGCAGCCTGATGATTTCAAACGTTGGGGTAAAATATGTCTTTTTCATTTTGTCAGTGTATGTTGAAAGGTTAGAGAGAGGCACGCCCTTTGAGTTGAACGCCGCAAAGGGCGTGCCATATAGTGTCTATTTCTTTATCTTAATGCCGTTGACAATGTATATGCCCTTTGGCAGCCCCTGAAGTGCAGTCATGGCATCCACCTGTTTGCGAACGACCTTGCCATCCATGGTGCATACGTCAACCTGTGCGGTCTGTCCGTTGATAGCGTCACCAGAGGCAATACCTGTCAAATCGTTGTTGATAACAATAGTGAAGGTGTTGGAGCCGACTACTGGGTCAAGGAATGCGCGGAAGGCCGGAATATATGCTTGGTCGGTAGCTGTGGCAAAGGCTGTGCCGTCGGCGTTGATGATGAGTTTGCCTGTGGCTTCGCCGGCAGGAATCATTGTGTATGTGCCCTTGAGCTGTCCGTTGGTCTGAGGTTCTGCCGTGATGTTGGCGTTGGAGGCCTCAAAGGTGACGGTTTCAGCGGCAGTCTTATAGATAAACGGTGTGTTGGCGGCGATTATTTCACCAGCGTTTATCTGGTCAAACCTGATTTCTGAGCCGTTGACAACTGCATTGCCGAGTGCTGTCATGCCCTCTGGTACGTTGATGGCGTAGGGAAGCACAGCAGTATACCAGCCCTTACCATCGAGTCCGGTCTTACTGTAGGATGCCGCGGTGGCAGTGAACGGTGTAGCGGGCGCAAAGTCGGCCTTGTCAGTGAGGACAAGCTGTGCGCATGTGCCGCCAATTATGAAGTTGCCGGCCTCTTGTGTGTAGGTGTCAGGCAGATAATATACAGCGTTTTTGCTGACGCTTGGAATGGTGATGTCGCTCGGAGTGAGGCCATCCAACTGCAGACCGGTAAGGTCTATGCTTGTGATGCCATCGTCAACAAGAGTTGCCTTTGCAAGAGCATAGACTTGTGTGGTCATCTCGCCCTCGTAGTTTACCGTGGCTTTGCCATCGGCAACGGTTGTTTCAGGTACGATGGCAGGGTCTACCGGACGGAACGCCCATGCCACCATCCATGCGGAGGTGCCAGTGTTCACACTTGCGATGTTGCCAATCTGGTAAGCCTTGCCTGTGCTACACTGCATGCTGTTAGCATTGTCATCGGTCATTACGAACGAGCATGAGCGTGCAGCCTTGGTCTTTTCTGCATTGTGATACCAAAAGAAAGGACTGCCCGTGGTGATGTTGAGCGATGTGCGTTCGGTGGTGAACTCCCATTTTCCTTTGTCGTTGAGTTTGCCGAGATACTTGCCGCTATTTGCGTTGCGCAGAGTAATCTTGCCGTTAGCCTTGTCGTAGTCTACATAGAATATCTGGTCAAGGTTGCCAGCCTCGTAAGGTCTCTTGTATGCGGCATCGGGGTTGTCGGTGTTGCATCCGTATTGAAGTGCGAAGCCACCAGGTACGTTGTTGGTGTCGTCACCGTATTCTGCGATAATTTGGTAGAAACCGCTGGTGAGCGGGTTGCTCTTAGCCTCTACCACAGCCTGTGCATCGGTGAGAGCCTTGACTTCTGCGGTCAGTTGGCTGAGTTTCTTGCCTCCCTTGAATGCGTTGTCGACAACGGCGTAGGCTGCCTTGAGTGCGTCGAGTGCTTCCTTGGAAGTTGCCAGCCCGTCAATGGATGTCTTTTCGTTGCCGAGCAAGAACGAACGATTGCCTGTGTTGTCGTGGTGGTCGGCAGGAGTTATGGCAGAGTTGATAGTGTTGTTTGCAGATGAAAGAATCTCTGACAACTGTGCTATTTCAGGGTCGCTGATATATTCCTGATAGTATTTGTCGGCCGGGCGGAACATCCAGGCGCGCTTCCATGCATATGCAGATGTAGATGTTGTTGTCAGTGCGGTGCCTGTATTGTTTGTGCCATAGGTGATGAACTGGTCATTGATGTTAAGGCCGAAGCAGTGGGCGTGCTTTGTGGAACTGAAGAAGTCGTTGCCAACGAAAGTAGTATAGTTCCATACTGCTTCATTGTCTTGGTATTCCCATGCAGTGCCGTTCATTTTGCCAAGGTACTTGCCTGTGGCCATGTTCTTGATGGTTAAGGTCTGCGGAACTTCTCCGAGTTCGGCATCGGTTGTGGTGGACTTGACAGTTACTTCGAACATGAAAGCAGGACTTAACTCTACGAGAGGTTTCTTCCATGCTGCATTGTCCTGATAAGTCATGGCCTGAGTGTTTTTGTTGCCCTGGTCATCACCGTAGCGCGGTATGAGGAAATAGATGCCTGTGGTGAGGGGTTCCCACTTCTTGTTGACCTGAGCCATTGCTGCATCGACAGCGGCTTTGTTGGCTTCGGTGCGGTCAGCGTCATATTCGTTCCATGCAGTCTGGAGTGCGTCGAGACGATCTTGGGTGGTCTCTACACCAGCCACGGCAGTGCGTTCGGTGCCGTCAATCCATGTGTTGGAGCCGAGGTCAGCATCCTGCTTGGCAGTAGGAGTGGCGAGTGCAGCGAGCACTGTGTTCTTATAGTCGTTGTATGCCTTGTTGTCAAGATACTCTTGATAGTATTTGTCGGCAGGACGGAACATCCATGAGCGGTTCCACGGGTATCCGCCCGATGTGGTTACTTCGCAGCCACCAGAGTTGTTGTTTCCGTTGAACTTCTCACCAGTTGGTGTCTGGAGCTGGAAGCGGTGTGCCTGCTTGGTGGAGCCTTGTGTGTTTTTCTCCGGCCATGTGATGGTAACCGGGGTGTCGGAGAACACGTTTTTGCCGTCAGCTACGCCACCGAGATATTTGCCAGAGGCAATGTTTTTGATAGTTGCAGATGTCGGGATGTTGCAGCCGTCAGCATCGGTCTCCCATGTGAGCACCTTGACTTCAAACATCTGTTTGGGCTCGGTGTTGACGAGAGGACGCTTGTAGAGTTTTTCACCGTCTTCGCCGTATTTCAGAGCCTGTGCTGCATTAGGTGCGTCATCGGCAAAGCCGTTGATGACGAAGTAGATGCCGTCGGTGAGCGGTGCCCATTTTTTGTCGCAAACAGCCTTGGCGGCTTCTGCAGCCTGTACGGCTTCATTGATATCAGTTTCGGTGGAGGCGGTGTTGTTGAGCACTTCTTCCAAATGAGCGATAGCGTTTTCGAATGCGTCTATCTGCTCTTGTGTACACTCGTAACCCTTTTGTGAAGTTCTTTCTGTTCCGTCAACGAAGTAGTGTGACTTGAGTCCGTGATTGTTGTCGGTGCCTGCATAGTAGTCGCCGTCTTGAATGGATGTCTTGTATGTTGCGAGAGCAGCTTTGTAACTTTCGAGAGCGATCTTGCTCTTTTCGGCAGCTATAATATTGTTAAAAGCGTTTTGATTGACAAAGTCTTGCGAAACCTTATGGATGAACCATTGGTTGACCCCATAGCTCCTTGCTTCTGTAGTGTTTCCCCATATGCGGAGGTTGCCTTCAGCGTTAGCTGAGCCATTGTGACTGTCTGCAAGGGAGTAAGCATATGTTACAGAGTACATGGCGAATTTGCCACTGCCATCGACTATTGGCACGAACTTCTGCGTGGTGGTGGCAGAGGCGCTTGTCACTACGTTGCATGCGTAGGAACCTGTTCCCTTGTTGATGTAGGTTTTGGTTGTCGGGTTGAAAGCATACCAACCGTCTGAACCTTCGAAGAAATAGTAAACCTGTGATGGTTCGTTGCGGTCGAATGCTTTCCATTTTACAATGCCACCGTCATTGTAGAGTGCATTCTTGTCCTCATAGTTGTATGGGCCGCCACTGTGGCCTGGACCGTTGCCCGCAGAGGTAATATAGTAGTATCCCTCAGTGATGGTGTTGGGAGTCTGGTCTAAGGTCAGAGCCTCAAGGGCTGTGCAGGCTGCCTCTTTTTCTTCAACTGTGCCGCTTGCCAGAGCTTTCTGAGCGTCGCTGATGGTCTTGTTGTATGAATTGAGTTTGTCTGATTCGCAATACCTGTTTGGGTCTTCCGATGGTTCGATAGCCTTCTTGTTTTCCAACAAAGATGCGAGTTTTATGTCAACACTCAGTTTTACAGGGCGCAACTGCCATGTCCACTCTGCGTAAGCGACGTTTCCCCCTGAAAGTGTTTCACCGTTGTAAGCAAAAACGGTGGAGGGACCGTCAGAGGTTCCCTCTGCATTACCTTGCGGACACATAGTCCAAAAGGCTTTGTTTTCTTCCGCATCCAGCACGTTCTTGATATAGCAAGAGCCTGTGCCTGGATAGAAATTGAATATTGTCGTGGATGTCGGTGTTGCTGCCGCATCAAAAGCGTTGCAAAAGCCCTTGGCACCGTTGACGTAGAGGTCGTTTTCGGAGCTTTGTATGTTCCATTTGTCCCCGTTGGAGGTTATCTTGAAGATGAATTTTGCATTGTTTTCCTCGTATTTGCCCCAATAGACTTTATTGTCGACGCTATTGATATACATAGCCTTTTCCTCTTTGCCGTTGGCGGCAATCTTGCTGTTGTCGCAAATGATGGCGTAGTAGCCTTCGGTAAGTGGAGTTACGGCCAGAGACAAGTAAGCGTTGGCAATGCCGTTTACTGCGGTGTTGATTTGCTCCTGTGTGGCGGAGGCTGCTGAGGCAACGGTTTTTGCCTCGTTGATTTTGTCGTTGTAGGCTGTTGCTGATGCTACGGTGTAGTATCCCGGTGCGTCTTTAAGAATTAACTGCTCAGAGCCAAAGTCGGTGATTGTCTTATTCAGTTCCTCGAGTGTGTAGTCCCTGGCCATGTCGCAGCGGAGGGCGCTCATGTAGCCGGCGATGTTGGACGATTTGTAGTCTTTAAAGTATATCGGGTAGGTGTGTAATGTAGGGCTTGATGTAAAGAGGTAGCCAGCTCTGTCTTTAGGGAGCGGACAGGTGAAATAAACGTCTTTAATCTTGGATTGATAGAAAACCCCCTGATGCAAATTGTTAACAGAGGCACCAACGTAGACCGTTGCCATATTTTCGTTGCGACTGAGACAATCGTAGTTCAGCGTTGTTACATTGTCAGGAATGGTGATGGTCGTTATTTTTGTGCTTGCAATAGAGAGTCGCCCCAATGATGTAATGGTGTTGGGAAGCTGTATGCTTGTAATTGTGGAGTAAGCGAAAGCACTGTCTCCGATGGCGGTCACGGTGCATACTGTGCCACCTGTTGTGATGGACTGTGGAATGACGATGTCACCCGTGTAGGGGTTCCCCTCTGATTCGGTCGGGGTGGAATTGATAGGGTAGGTTACGGTGGCAATTATTCCGTTGATGTTGTAATAAATGCCATCAACCTCAACTTTGTCTGCCCACAGCTGCGGACAAACACACCACCCTAACAGCGTAAGCAGAAGGGTGGACAATGAGAGTTTCCTGTGTTTCATTTTGTTTGTTTTGTTTATTGTAAGTGATTGTGTTGTTGCTGGACTGTTCTGAACAGTTGTATGTTGTTTTGGGTTCAAAAATACTAAAAAATCTGAATAACCATGATATTTTAGTCTTAAAATGTTAATAAAACTCCTTTTTAGCTGAAAAAAGTTGTAATGTTGTGAATATATTCGTTGGTGTGGCCCCTTTTTTGTCAGGCGCCATTTTGCGGTTTTGTTTTCTATTTTTGGTAACTCGGAGTGCGACGGGTAGCGAGACGAAAAAAAACGGCAAGACTGTCAACGTGAGTCTTGCCGCTTTGCTGTAGTCACTCTCGGAAGAGTGCGTAGTGATTATTTCGCTATAAACTTAGTTTTGCCCTTGATGTATATGTTGCCAGGTATGGTTTGTGTCACGATGCGTCCCTGAAGGTCGCGCACCGGTGCGTTAGCGTCTTGCTCGCTGTCGCTCTCAACAGCATTGATGCCAGTAGGCTTGCCGTTGGCTCCGAGTTCAACATCTTCGCCTGCAAGAATAGCGACATGCAGCTTGTAGGTGCCGTCTTCAAGGCCTTCGGCGATTTGCTCTGGCACGATGAACTTGCGAGTGTTGGCAATGTGGCACAGTTTGCCGTTGTTGTCGTAAATCTTGATGCCGAGAATGCCTGAGCCCTGCATGGATACAGTGCGACCGTAGATTTGGTAGTTGGTGTCGCCACCCGAACTTGTGGTCATTTGCATGGAGTCGATGGTAGTGCCTATAGTGTAGCCGAGGTTGGCAGAGCGGTCTTTTCCATCGAAGTTAGTGTAGTGTCCGAAGTCGCCTTGCGATGGGAGGTCCCAGTAGTGGAGCAGTGGCTTACCTACGAGTGAACGTTTTACGGATGCCGCGAAACAGTTGGACCTTACCGTGGAGGCATTGATGCGGTCGTCAAGGAACAGAATGTTTGAAGCTTTCTTGGGCATGGAGTGCATGTATTCCTTAAGTTCTTGCAAACGTCTCTCATCGTCGGCGTTGCCACGTACCGGCATCTTCATGTAGTAGCCACCGTAGTCACCGATGAAGCGTATGCCGTTTTGAATGGCCTGCTCGGAGTTGTCTTCTTCACGTGTTGAGATGACATCGTCGTAGTATTTCCAGAAACCATAGGCCTCGAAGAATTCCCAAAGGTCGGTCTGGGATACTTTGGCGCATGCCTTTGCAAGGAGCCAGTAGTCATTATAATAATAGGTGGGGTTGGTGACGCGATTTCCGGTTACAATCGGGTTGGCACGCATCTCGTCGCAAAGGCGCGGTGTGAAGTCGGGGTCATTTCCGAGAACGTCAAAGTAGAGGTAGAGCTGGTAGAATAGATGGTTTGCCACGTGGAGCGAAGCATCGTAGAACGGTTTGGCACTGCGTGTGAAGTCTGTCCAGGTCCAGTTCTTGAGTCCGTTGGCCTCATAGTTGAAGAGCTGCATGAGCTTCTCTGTTCCATCACCACGGCTGTAGCAACGTCCCATCATGTAGCTTACCATTTGCGAGAGGGAGTTGTTGGTTATCTCTGTGGTGCCGGCCACCTGTATCGGGTATTGGTGGCCGTGGCCCAGTTCGTGGAGAATTTCCCAGACGTTGCCTTCATAGAAGTCGTCGAAGTTGAAGAGGTATCCGGAGGATATATTTGGGTGGTTTGAACCTCCGTAGCTTGCCCAGTTGGGGTTGTCCTTGTAGGAGTGGCGTGGGTTGGCTACCGGACGGTATCTTCCGTCCCATTGTCCATCGTTGCCAATGAGGTATTCAAGTTTTTCGAAGCTGAAGTCCCATCCTCTCATGATGTTGGTGACGTCGTTTGCCCCAACGACATTGGCGCGCAGCGTGTTGAGTACGGTGCTGTTGCCTTTGACATGCAGGAACGTGCCCTTGAACATGTTCTCTCTAAGCCATTTCCAATCGGTGTTGGTCATGCCGCGGCTCATGTCCCAGTAGCCGTTGACTGTGCCTCGTTCGATATGTATGCGTATGTTGGGATATTCGTTGAGGTAGCGATTGGTGTTGTTAAGAGTGTAGCCTATGAATATCTCACCATCGGCAGGCAGTGTCCAGACGTTGAGACCCTGCTTGAGTGTCATTGTACCCCTGTTGCGGTATTCTGTGTCGTAGGCAAGCTGTGCCTTGAGGGTGGCATCGTCATCGAGCGGAGTGTTGTCGGCGTAGATGAATACCACGTCACCGGCCTTGCCCTGTATGCCGGTGGGGTTGATGAGTTCACCCCATGGGCCTACGGTGGTAATCTTCTTCCATGCTACGTTGTCAGAGTAGATCTGAACGTCCTGAATGCGGAACATCTTGGTATATTTGCTCCGTTTCGGGTCGGCATCCCACTTGTCGGTAAGCACGCATGCTGCCATGTTCTGCAGTGTGACGGGCATCTCGTCGGCTGCCATGGCGTCACGCAGCTGCTCCTCGGTCATGGCGGCGTATTCGTCACGCAGAGTGGTGCAGGCGTAGTCGCTGAAGAACTTCTGCAGTTTGGTGTTGTATGTCTTATAGTTTTTGGTTATGTCAATAACGTCCATCACTTCGATGCGTGCATCTGCCAGAGTTGCGGAGTCCACTTCAACTCTGAGAAGTTTCCATGCGGAGTTGATCATGGTGGGCACTCCACCCACTACCTTGAAGTTTGAGGCGTTGCATGCAAAGCCCGTGTAGCGACCCTTGAATGTGAAGGCTGGCTCCCATTTAGACAGTTCGGAGAGTGATGCCGTAAATGTGTTGTTGTCATCGGTAGAGATGGTGCGTATCTGTATGTTGTTGGCAACATTGTTGCGCAGATAGTTGCCAGAGATGGCATTTTGTATGGTCATGGTGTCGTTGGTGACATTGACCTTCCAGAACTGCGTGTAGTCATCGTCTCTTGTAAGTTTTGCCACAACGTTTGAAGCCGATGTGTTCTCTGCCATAGAATAGTCGGGGCTCCCTACAGAGACGAAACGATAGTAGCCTGTGGTTATTTCGCTGACGAGGCCGGTCTTCTCTCCGAGGTGCTTGCGTATGCTGACGTTGGTGACGGTGTCACTTGCAGAGAGTGATACAAGCTGCCAGTCGGAGTATTCGTTTTCGTTGTCCGCATTGTTGGCGAACCATTTCACCACGTTGTGGCGTGAGTTGTCGTGTAGGCATGTTGAGCCAGTATAGTTTGAACTCCAGCTGATGGTGAGGTACTTGTCGCTGTAGGCTGACGCTTTGATGTACAGAGCGGTAGGGGCGGTTACAGTGATAAGAGCTGCGTCAGATCCACCATCGGCCGGTATGTAACGGCCAGAGTTGGCGTTGCGGATGGTGTACTTGGTGCCGCTTTTCTCAACTATCCAAAGTTGTTTTAAATCGTTGGCGGCAAGAGCTGTCACTGTGCTCATAGCATGAGTTGAGGCGTTCTCCTGTGCGTAGCGGTTGTAGCGGCTTTTGAGTCGGTAGAGTCCCGAATAGTCTTCAGCCATCACATTGCCTACAAGAAGAAGTGCCAATGTCAGAATAGAAAATCTGAAAAGGTTTTTCATGATGAAGATTGTTTTTGTGGTTAATACTATATCGTTGTTATTTTTCTGTATGTCAGTGTGTTGTATGGTCTCAGTCGACAAATCTTTTTTGAAGGTTGCTGTAGTCCTCTATGCGTCGGTCACGCAGGAAAGGCCACCATCGGCGCACTTCTTCGCTGCGGTTCATGTCGATGGTCACAATCTGCTCGGCCTCCTCGGTTTTTGGGGCTCGGTAGAGTAGTTCGCCTTGCGGACCAGCCACGAAACTTCCGCCCCAAAACTTGATGCCGTCGTTAGGAAGGCTGGAGTCGGGGTGTGGTTCGACCCCAACCCTGTTGACTGTGATGACTGGCAGGCCGTTGGCCACTGCATGGCCGCGCTGCACCGTTGTCCACGCTTCACGCTGACGTTCCTGCTCTTCTGCTGTGTCGCGGGAGTCGTATCCTATGGCGGTGGGGTAGATTAGCAGGTCTGCACCGCTGAGAGCCATGAGCCGTGCTCCTTCGGGATACCACTGGTCCCAGCAGATTTGTACCCCCAGTCTGCCAACGCTGGTGTCAATGGGCTTGAATCCAATGTCGCCAGGTGTGAAGTAGAACTTCTCGTAGTAGCCAGGGTCGTCAGGAATGTGCATCTTGCGGTATTTGCCGCAGATGCTCCCATCAGAATCGAAAACCACGGCGGTGTTGTGGTAGAGACCTGTGGCCCTGCGTTCAAACAGCGATGTGACCAGCACTACTCCTGCTCTTTTGGCAAGAGCCGCAAACCTCTGCGTATCGGGGCCAGGAATGGGGTTGGCGAGGTCAAACCTCTGGGTGTCTTCTGTCTGGCAAAAGTAAAGGCTGTTGTGAAGTTCTTGCAGCACAACGAGTTGTGCCCCCTGTGCGGCCAGTTTGATGGTCTTAGCCTCAAGGCGTGATATGTTGTCGGCAATGTCAGCAGTGTTGTGTTGCTGTATGATGCCTATGTTGAGTTTTTTTTCGGTCATGAATCAGTTTTTAATAGTATTGCATGGTGGAGCAGTGCAGAGAGCCGTGTTGTTCTACAAGTACCTTGCAGTCTATACCCGTAACGCTATATCCGGGGAAGGCTGTTTCCAGTGCCTGGCTTGCTTGACAGTCAGTTGCAGTGTCACCGTAGGTCGGCATCAGAATGCGTCGGCGGTTTGTTATGAGGTAGTTGGCGTATGTGGCTGGCAGTCTCATGCCGTCTGCATCATAGAGCCGTGGAGCCATGGGAAGCGCAACAAGACGGAAAGGTTCGCCTTGCAATGTTCTGAATGATTGCAGTTGGCGTTCCATCTTCTGCAGTTCTTCGTGGTGTTCGTCTTCTGGGTCAGTGCACTTTACGTATGCAATGGTGTTGTCGGGGCAAAGACGTGCAAGCGTGTCGATATGGCTGTCGGTATCATCGCCACTAAGATAGCCGTGGTCAAGCCACAGCACCTGTCTGGATTTGAGAGTTTTGAGCAGGTAGTCCTCTATGTGAGCTTTGTCAAGGTGGGGGTTGCGGTTAGGGTTGAGCAGACACTGGCTTGTAGTGAGAAGAGTGCCGTTGCCGTCGCTCTCGATGCTTCCGCCTTCCAGCACGAAAGTTTGCTCGTCTTGGTATTTGCCCCGTAGCAGATGGTGCTGGAATATGGTTTTGTTGACGGCATTGTCGGCGGAGGCTTCGAACTTGCCCCCCCAGCCGTTGAACTTGAAGTCGAGAAGGCGGTAGTCTCCGTTTTCAAAGATGGTGATGAAGCCATAGTCTCTAACCCAGGTGTCGTTGAATCTGCAGGCAAGGAGAGTGATGTTCTCAAGAGCCTTTTGCGGCAGTTTCTCCTTGAGAAAATTTTTAAGACTGTTAGGGTCGGAGCATGTAATCAGAAGCCTCTGGACAGTACTAATCTCGTATGCTATGCGGAGGTAGCATTTTGTGGCGTCCTCAATCCACGGTTTCCAATCGGTGTTTTCATCGGGCCATGTTATCTGGACAGCGTATTGTGGAAACCATTCGGCAGGCATACAATCGCTAACACACTCGGGGTGAGCCATCGAGAGAGTCTGCTGCAGTGTGGACTCGATGCCCGGCCACCTTGCAACATCAGTGATGATTGGTGTCTCTTTCCTGTTGAATAATCCCATTAATACCTTATAATAATTATTTTGGCAAATTTAGTGCAAACCGAAGACAAAGAAAAGAAAAAGTGCAAATTTTTGCTTTTCTTTGTTGAGGTGCCGCCTATATTCGTGTAACAAATTTAGTGCAAACCGAAGACAAAGAAAAGAAAAAGTGCAAATTTTTGCTTTTCTGCGGTGTGTGAATACTGTTTTTTGTTTGCGAGTGTCTTTTGTTTTGGAAAAAAGTGCTAATTTTGCCGAAACAAATTTTTAATTCACAAGGCGTGAAGATAAAGGAAGTCATAAGTACCCTTGAACGGTTCGCGCCTCTGCCCTTGCAGGACGGATATGATAATGCCGGTCTGCAGGTGGGTTTGACAGAGGCGGAAGTTTCAGGGGTTTTATTGTGTCTGGACGTTACGGAGGCGGTTGTAGAAGAAGCTGTCAGTGAGGGTTGCAATCTGATTGTTGCCCACCACCCGTTGGTGTTCAGGCCTTTGAGACAAGTGAGTGGCATCAGTTATGTGGAACGTTGTGTGATGGCGGCAATCAAGCACGACATCACCATCTATGCTGCACACACCAATCTTGACAATGCCGAAGGTGGCGTGAGCTTTGAGATGGCATCACGAATGGGTTTGGTTGGTGCGGAGTTTCTCCAGGCCAATGAAAGAGGTGGCGGCAGTGGTGTAGTTGCGCATTTTAGTGCGGCTGTTGCGGCCAAGGATTTTATAGATGGCGTGAAGACTGTTTTCGGGGTGGAATGTGCTATGTGCAACGAACTTCTCGAAAGGCCCATATCGCGTGTGGCAGTGTGTGGTGGTGCTGGTGACTTCCTTTTGCCAGATGCCGTTGCGAAGGGGGTAGATGCGTTTGTTACCGGCGAAATGCATTACCACCAGTATTTCGGATATGAACGACAGATTCAGATTGTTGTCATAGGCCACTATCAGAGTGAACGGTTTACGATGGAACTGCTGAAACGCCTCCTTGTGAATGATTTTCCTGATATTCGTGCGGCAGTCACCAAATGTAATACAAACCCAATAATATATATGTAAGAGGCAAGCGGGAGCTTAGAGATGGTTTCAAACAACTTCGGGCTACGGCTTGTATGTAATATTTTTTAATTTCAATATGACAAAGGAAACAAAAAAAACAACAACCTCAGACGTTTCTGTGGAACAGAAGCTGAGAAGTCTTTACAAGTATCAGACGGTATTGTCCAAAATCGATGAAATACGTATTCTGCGCGGTGAACTGCCCCTTGAGGTTCAAGACCTTGAAGACGAGATTGAGGGACTTGGTGCCCGTGTGACACGTATTCAGGAAGAACTTCAGAAAGCGTGTTCCGACATCAATCGCTGGAATGAGGAAAAGCGTACAGCACAGGCCGCCATTGAACGTTGTCAATCGCATATTGACGATGTGCGCAACAATCGCGAATATGACGCCCTCAGCAAGGAGATAGAGTTTCAGGAACTCGAAATCCAGCTTCGAGACAAGCGAATTCGTGAAGCCAACGAGGCAAAGGCGAATTGTGAGAAGAATCTTGACCACAGCTTGGAGTTGCGCGATGAACGCATGGCAGACCTTGAGGCAAAGAAATCAGAACTTGAGGAAATTGTGGCAGAGACTAAGGTTGAGGAAGATAATCTCAGAGACGAGGCAAAAATACTTGAGGCAACACTTGACTATAGACTGCTATCTTCGTTTAAGCGCATTCGCAAAAACAGCCATAACGGTTTGGGAATAGTATATGTGCAGCGTGATGCTTGCGGCGGCTGTTTCAATAAGATTCCGCCTCAGCGCCAGCTTGATGTGCGTATGCATAAGAAAGTGATTGTCTGTGAATACTGCGGCCGCATCCTCATTGACCCGGAACTTGCGGGGGTAGAGGTTGCCCATGTGGAAGAACCAGAAAAGAATACACGCCGTCGTCGTACCACTAAAAAGGCAGAGTAATGAAAAAGCTATTATTGATGTGTGTATTGGGACTGTTCTGCATGAAATCGTTTGCCGATGACCTTAAGAGTGTTGTTGATTCGAGCGATAATGTGCTGACAGTCAAGGTAAATGGTACGGAGGATATTAAACGTATTCCTGTGGAGGTGAATATGTCAAATCCTTCGGTGCCGATGACGTGTGTACAGTGCTATTTACAGCTGTCAGACACCATGGCAGTTTTTTGCCAAGACAAAGAGAGCAATTCGTATCTGTTTTCGCGTACTCCGCGCTGGAAAGAGCAGCATCACGTTCTGCTGGCGTGGGACACAAAGCATCATCGCCAGTCTCTAATGGCTATGGTGGTGTCGTCGCTCAGCGATAATTTCACGGGCACGGCAGGTCCGGTGTTGACAGTCTATGTAGATGGTTCCTCATTGGCAGACGGCACTTATTCTGTGAGGTTGTTTGATGCCAACATGGTATGGACGGATAAACGTAAGATATGCAGTTATCTGACGCCTGAGTCAACGGCAGTGTTTAACGTTGTCAACGGCAGGTTGCAGATTCCATAACTGTTTGTGACGGAAGCATATAATGATGCTCCAAAGACGTGGGTTAGCCTACGTTTTTGGAGCATTTTCTGTTTATTTGTTTGGTGGGACGGTCAGAATGTCGTATTTTTGCAAATGCAATTGGTTCTCCACTCCCTGGTTACAGAGAGACGTGGAGCTAAGATGGGAATGCAGTGTAAGTCTGCAACTATACCCGTAGCTGTGAGTTCCTTTTTTGGTACAGCCAACAGTGTCACTGGATAAACAAGTTCTTGCGAAACAAGATTTTGTTGATGTTTGGGAAGACCGCGCTGTTACAAGGACAAAGTCAGAAGACCTGCCAAGTTTGTGTATTAATCATCAGATGCCCACGGGATTATGGGCGTTGAAAAACACCAGAATGAATGTTGCATGGTAGTAGAAAGAGCATGAGGCTCTGTCTATTTCTCTTTACGGTCATCAGCATGGTCTTTAAAAACTCTGGTATGTGTGCGCAAGGCACACGTTCCGGCATTGACTCGACGCATATTATTGAAGGCGTGGTCGTGAAAGGCAAGCAGGAGACGATGCCGCGGCAGATTATTTCGCAAAAGCAAATCGCTGCCCTCCCATCTAATTCCGTGGCAGATGCTTTGAAATACTTGGCTGGGGTGCAGATTAAAGACTACGGAGGCTTGGGCGGACAGAAGACCGTCAATGTGCGCTCGTTGGGCTCGCAGCATGTAGGGGTGTATCTTGACGGTGTTAGGATAACCAATGTGCAGAACGGCACTGTAGACCTTGGCAAATTTTCGCTGTCTACATTGGAAAGCGTGTCGCTCTTTAACGCCAACAAGACCGAAATGCTGATGACGGCAACGGAATATGCTTCGGCCTCAACGGTTTACCTTAAAACCCGCAGACCAGATACAACAGATGTTGTCGTTTCGTATCAAAACGGCTCGTTTGGTACAAACAAGGCTGCGGCGACACTGAGCTACAAGAATTGGGGCTTCATTGATGCGGCCTATACGCATACAAAGGGTAATTATCCGTTCAGCTATCACACACAGTACGAAGACACAGTCGGAACACGGCGCAATTCGGATATAACAATGTTCCGCATAGAGAGTTGCGCCTTCTGGAAATGTTTGCAATGGCACACTTATTATTTTAACTCTGTGCGAGGATTGCCGGGAGGTGTTGTGAGGCGGCTCTCCGACACTTATACAGATGTTGGCCGAGAGTGGGATCGTAATTTCTTTTCACAAATCACCTGTCAAGACCGCTTTGGGGCTTTTGGGGTGAGGGGAATATTGAAGTACACAAACGATTTTCTCCACTATCGCTCAGACTATCCCGAAAATATTTCGGTACACGCCAACAACAGATACCATCAGCAGGACATCTATGGGGCATTGGCTGGCTCATATAACCTGAGAGACTTCGGTGTGTCTGCTTCTGCCGACCTGCGCTGGTCAGACTTGACTACCGATGTGCGTAAATTCAGGTATGTGTATCGCATTGACAATAAGATGTCGTTGTCGGCCTTTTATAGCCACAATGGCGTGAACCTGAACCTTAGCGGGTTGTATACAGACATCAAGGACCATACCAGCGGTCACAGCAAGCCACTCAAAAGGTTAACGTGGAACGCCCTCGCTTCTTACACCCAGGGGTGCTGGACTCTGAGAACATTTTACAAGAGCGTGTTCAGAGCACCGACACTCAATGATTTATATTATACTCTTGTGGGGAATCGCAATCTAAAGCCCGAGTACACAAGGCAGTTTGATGTGGGAGCAGTATACAAGAACAAGTGGTTTGACATACAGGCCGACTGGTACTACAATCACGTGGAAGACCGCATTGTCTGCCTGCCTTTGAAAGGGTCTTATCAGTGGACAATGCTCAACTACGGATATACCAGATGTCTTGGGGTGGACGTAACGGTAAATGCTCATTACAAGGCTCATTCACTGCTGCTCACCACAACATTTCAGGATGACCGCAATCGTACGGACCGCAACGAAGACGCATATGACGACTACATTGCCTACAGCCCCCGATGGTCTGCCACAGCAGTCTACACCTTTTGCTGGAAAGACTGGCAGGCGTCGCTCAGCCACATGTTTGTTGACAAGCGGTATTGGACTACGGAAAATGCCATAGAAGACCCGTTGTCAGCCTATAATTGTACAGACGTAAAGGCCGGTTACAGCTTCTTGAAGCACTATACGGTTGAAGCGGAGTGCCAAAATATCTTTGATAAACGTTATGAGATGATACAGCGGTGGCCTATGCCCGGCCGACGGTATGCGGTGACGTTTAAATATAAACTATAGTCTGGCAGATAATTGTAGACAATGAAGAACAGAATTATAATCATAGCATTAGTTTGCCTGATGGTCTATCTGAATATGACGGCAGTCAAGGCACAAGAAGTTGTTGCGACATCTTTCGTAAAGGAAGATGTCAATCAGGACGGGGTTGTTAATACGGCTGACGTGGTAGCAATATATAACTACATTGCTTCGGGAGAGTTGTCGGGCATTGGAGGGGATGTTGCCGATGTCAATCAGGATGGGACGGTCAATGCGGCAGACATTGCTGCGTTGTATAACAAGATTGCGTCTCCTACGCTTGCATACGAAAATCTTATTGTATGCAATGAGGGCAACTGGCAGTCTGACAATGGGCAGCTGTCGTTCTACAATGGAGCAACAGGAGAAGTGACAAACAAATGGTTCCGTACCGTCAACGGCATAAAATTGGGTGACACTCCAAATGACATCCTTCAGGTGAACGATACGCTGATAGTTATAGCTGTCAACTGGTCGAACATCATACAGTATATTCGCCCAGACGGCACCGCCTGTGGTGCAACGGAGAATGTGCCAAACAACCGCCGCATGTGCAGTGATGGCAAGTACCTCTATGTAACATCCTATGCTCACAAATGTGGCAACACCACTTTCACAAAAGGCTATGTGGCAAAGATAGACCTGCAGACGAAGGAGGTGACTGCCACCTGCGAAGTGGGGTGGGAACCCGAAGGCATACGTCTTTACAATGGCAAGTTGTTCGTTGCCAACACTGGGGGGTATGCCTTCAGTGAGAAACATGATTATGAAACTACAGTGTCGGTCATCGACAGCAAGACTATGACCGTGCTTCGCAACATAGACACTGGATGCATAAACCTCTACGGCGAAGTTTCGCAAGCCGGACGGTATCTGTGCATCAATTCATGCGGAGATTATTATGATGTTGAACCTGCAACTGTGATACTTGATTGTGAGGATTATACGTTCAAGGTGTTTAACTTTCCGTGTACATATAATACTACGGACGGAGAACTGTTCTATACCGTCGGGTCAAGGTATTCCTACTATACTGGCGAATACAAGTATTTCATCAATACCATCGACCCTAAAACGTTAAGTGTCACCAAAGGCATATACACCGAAGCGATTACAAGTAAAATCGAGAGCCTCATTTCGCCTTATGAACTGTATATATCTCCGTATAGCGGAAATATCTATTTTACCGATGCCAAAAGCTACGCTACTGCGGGTTACCTCTATGGCTACTCGAAAGCAGGTGAGGAGTTGTTTAAACCGAAGAAAGTCTATATCAACCCCGCGCACATGCTTGCTTTGCCCGTATATAAATAACAAGAAATTAAAACCTATGTCGAACATGAAGAAATTGCTATTGCCATTAATGGTTTTTATGACAGGAAGTCTGTTGGCACAGACACAGCAGGTTACCGTCGTAGAACTTCATCCCGCACCTGGACAGTTCGTGAACACGCTGCCCGAGGCCGATGAGGAAACAACACATGAGGAAATCTGTCAAAGGGCAACCGAAAGCCTAATGAATAACGAACTGATTCATATAGGTGCTTACGGTGGCTACATAACCGTAAAGTTTGACCACCCAGTGCAGAACAAACCTGGGTCTGACCTGCGCATATTGGGTAACGGCTTCTATGCAAATGCCGACCCTGTGTATGGTAGCGAAACGATAGGCGGCAGCTTTGAACCTGGCATTGTTTACGTTGGGGTCGGGGACAGTCCCGAGGCTTGCGAGTGGTATGAACTGGCAGGGTCGGAGTATTATACCACGGAGATACACGACTTTTCTATTACATACTACAAACCGACCGCAGAAACGGGTGAACACAATCTGCCGTTCTCTACATTTGATAATTACCTTCGATGGAAAGCTACATGGACAGAACGTGATGGTACAAAATGCGACTCCACAGGCTATCACATGAAAAACTCTTTCCATCGACAAACCTATTGGCCGTTGTGGGAGAATGCTGACTCTCTGACATTTATTGGTGGCAAACTGCCGAACAATGCCATTGATCAGTCGGGCAAAGGTAGTTATTGGGTTCTCTATCGGTATGCAAAAGATGCTTATGGTTATGTTGATGCCTCGCTCAATACAGACATATATTCTACCTTTGATATAGACTGGGCTGTGGATAAAAACGGAAACCATGTTGATCTTAAGGAAGTGAACTATATTAAAGTGGTAAGTGCCTTGTTCCAGTATTGTGGGTGGCTTGGTGAAACTTCTACTGAAGTTGCAGGCTTCGTAGACCTGCATTTGATAGACGGCTATGATGACAATCCGATATTCATCACAGAGCGAGAAAACCCATCTGGACTATCACCTTATATACATAATAAGTATAGCCCAGAGACATACTATGACCTCTACGGTCGCAAGGTTGACCAACCCAGACAAGGACTATATATAAAGAATGGGAAAAAAGTCTATGTTAAATAAAATCATTTACATTTAAAATTTATTTGTCATGAAAAAAATCTTTACTCTTGTTTCATTTTGCCTTGCCGTCATGGCAAGCAGCGCACAGTCAGTCGTGGACTATGAAATCCGTACCCTGACGTTCGAAGATGCTGACTATGTCAGTGACGAATCCAATTTCGCGGGAGGCAACGACTGGTCTTCGCTCATCGATTCCCCCCAATATGGTGGTACAATGCTCTATGGCGAAGGCGGTGCTGGCGTGAATAATATCGATGATGCCTACAAATGGACAGACAAAAACAATACCTGGCTCTCTAATGTGTTGTCGGAAGGTTATGGCTCATGGTGTTATTGGAGTGGCGGCCATGCCATCTCGAACTACTGCTCTGCTGATATCGAAACTTATGGAGGCTTCCAGGCTCAGCTGACAGTCTACAAGAAAAACGATGAACACCCAGATTCTCTCTTCCGTGTAGGCGGTGGTCATAACGGTTCCAACAACTTTGCTGTCCATTTTGGATATGCAGACAACTCTGGCTTTGGACTTGGCGAAGATGCATTGCCTACACTGACTTTTGCCGACAACGTGGCACGTGTCATCGACCACATGTATGTGAACAACACTACTTATGCTCTCAACTGTTACATGAACGGTAACGGGCTTACTGCTAAAATAGGTCCAGATGACTGGGTTGCCATTGTGTTCACGGGCTATGTGGAGAGTGAAAAATCTGGTGAAGTTAAGTTCTTCCTTTGCAACGGTCCAGATAACATCATAACAGACTGGACAAAGGTAGACCTCTCAACACTTGGTAAGATTACCAAGCTTGTCATTAATATTACGGGTTCAAGTGACAACGGCTACGGTTTCTCGCAGCCAGCATATTTTGCCTATGACGATGTGGCTGTCCGCTTTGAGAAGGCAACAAGTGTAGATGGTGTAAACGCCCAGACTGTTGAACGTGATGTATACTATGATTTGCAAGGCCGCCGTGTAGAAAACCCGACTCGAGGTGTTTATATCCACAACGGAAAGAAAGTATTTTTCAAGTAATCGAAACAAAGTATCTTTTGTTTAATAAGTTATTCTTTTTTTTATCCATGTATTAATCGTGAAATAACTATTGCCATTATTTCACAAATCAAGTCCGAAGAGGCGTTGCTAACCTCTCGGACTTTTTTTAACCCAATTCGGGTTGTTAGGACTTATTGTATTTTGATTTTTTAGGAGAGCAGATGTTGTTTGTCGTTTTAGAGAATCATAGCGGGCTATTTTGAGTTAAAAACAAACTTCAGGTACCTTATAAAAACAAAAGGCAATAAGAAGCAACAAAAGAGATGTCATTTACGACCTAATGACCGTTTTGGGCTTATTAACGACGCACCGTTGTCGTGTTTCTTCCTGTATCCGTACTTTGTGACATTTGAAAATGAATTTTTCTTTCCTTTCGTTATTTTTTCCTTTGTACTTTGTATTTTTCTTTTTCCTTGGTATGTGGTATGTTTCTGCGAATTGTGGTTTTCAAAAGTTGTGTGTTTTTCATTTTTCTAAAATTTTTTTCGGTTTTTCCTTGGCCATTTCGGATAAAGGCCTTACTTTTGCACTCGCTTTCAGG
>USTH01000025.1 GCA_900557555.1 uncultured Prevotellaceae bacterium
CCTCAAGGCTCAAAAACAGAGGCTGCGCCGTAAACATTAATTACGACACAGCCTCCCTGCTGAATGACAACCGATTTGCAGCGAAAACGAATACCCCTCTTTTGTGAGACTCATTGGTGGTAGCCGGACGAGAGACGCACAAGAGAAGAACGGAGACCTGTCGGAAACAAGCGCCGGAAACAACCCCTTATAAGCCTTGGGGGAATGGAGGGATAATAATATGCCATATAATGAAACCGCAAACACCCTTACTGCATAACCACTTATCAAGAAGATGACGGATTTCTTTATCTATTTGCAGTGTGCCGCATGCTTGCTTTGGTTCTTCTTGGCAATATTGCGATGTAATAAGACCTTGGCACAAAAGATGACTGTGCCGATTATGCTGCTGGCTTTTGCCACTTTTTTGGGAGACCTGTGTTTCTCGGATGGTTCCACCGACAGCCATACGTTGGTGTGGCTTGATGCCATGAGCCAGTTTCTTAGTCCGAGCATTGCTCCGTTGATTTTGATTTTCGTGCTGGCCCGCTATAGGGTAAAAGTAAGCCATTGGGGATGGTTCACGTGGCTTACAATGCCTTTGGGACTCGGCCTGACATCAGTAATCCTATATGGCATGATAGGCATGGATGACAGTGCTGAAATGATGGAACATTATGTCAAGTACGGACTGCCGTTGCCTGAGAAGTTCAATAATGCGCTTTGCAATGCCCACCTGTTTGTAGAGACGGTGCTGTTTTATGTACTGGTGTTGATGCAGATGCTCTTTGTTATCGGTTTCCTGATTTGGCGTCTTATGAAGGACAGGCTGACGTATAGAAAACTGTCGTTGTTTTTGAGAGGGCGCATCAAGCTCAAGACAAACACGATAATAGTACTGTTGTTGATACCCCTGCTTGTTTGCATTGTTGGCCGATGTGTGACAGGGTCGGAATACTATGACACGGATATTGTCAAAATTGTGCTTCCTTCGCTTACGGCGGCACTGATTACGGTGATATGCAACATAGTGTTTAACGTCAAGGGTGAATGGGTGCGCATAGAGTTGCTGGGAGGTGATGTGAACATGCTGCATGCTAAGGAAACTGTTGTCAAACCGAAGGGCGAGATTGAGACAAAGAAAGACGTGGGGTTGGATGTCGCGTTTCCGCATGGTGCAGAGCCTGAAAATGCAGCTGGCATCAGCATGAATCAGGAGGAGTATTCGGCCCTGCTACATCGTTTTTATCACGAATTGATAATAAAGAAGACTTTTCTTGATGAGAACATCACTCTCAACAAACTGGTTGAGGCTTTGGGCTACAATCGCACCTATCTGTCATATATAGTGAATAAGGAATACGGCAAGCCTTTTCGTGAGGTTGTTGGCCAGTTGCGCATAGACTACGCCATGAAGTATATGAAGGAGCATCCTGACAGCTTGCAGGAGACGGTGGCTTTGGAGTGCGGCTTTACTGGCGCCCCAGCTTTTAACCGCAAGTTTACGCAGATTGTCGGAATGACACCGCGTTTGTGGTGTCAGCGCACTTTGAGGGATGCCGTTCCCGATAACGGGAAGATGCCACAACAGAAAACGTAAAAGCTACATACGATTATGAGTGACGGACATTTTAACCGCAGTTTTTTGCCACATGGAGACTTTGCCAGTGGCGTGAGGGTGGGGAGAGCCTCCGAAAGGGCCGTCTGCCTAAGTGTATTTGTTGAAATACTTGATGAAATATGTCCCGACATTTCTGAAGATGACAAGAAGGCACTGGTAGGGAAGTTCAAATCATTGGCCTTGCAGAAAGAAAGATAGTCCTCTTGTCGGGCTTTTTTGAGCTAAAAACAAGTAGCAGATGCCTTATAAAGAACAAAAGGCAATAAGAAGTAATAAAAAACGCCATTTACGACCTAATGACCGAATTGGGTTAAATTAAAGCCGCAAAGCTTGGGAAACCTGTTCCCAGACTTTGCGGCTTACTGCTTTTCGGTAGTACTACTTTATTGCCAGCACACGCTGAATGTCGAATGATATCTGCTTGTAGTGGTTGGCGGTCGCTGCATCCGTGTTGGTAACGGCGTGCACTTTCTTTCCTATCATGATGAGCGTGTTGTAGATGGCAGCGGTAGCATCGTTGCTGACGTCGTCACGGTTTGCCTTGTAGGCTTCACAGAGGTTGTGTACATAAATGTTTTGCACAAACCGCTGGTAACGCTCAAGTGGGGCAGACGTGTTGAAATCCTTGAAAATGGCTTTGTTTAGGTCTGTCAGATATTGCGCAGAACCATAGTTGGGGTTTACGTTCTCTATGCGATATCCTGATGTGGCTATGTTGATAAGTATACCAGTAATCCGTTCAACCTGTTCTTCCTGATCGGAGAACAGACGCCCTGCATAGGGAACATCTACCAGCCATGTTGGGCGTGTGAAGATATGCTTTTGCAAAAACGGTACAATGCTTGCGGCTTTTTCTCTGTTGGGATATTGGTAAACGTCACCATCCTGTTCTGGGGCGAGTGGGGTGCGATTTGCTCCTGCCAGATTTCTGATTACGTGCATGCAATAACGGGTGTATTGGTTTGTGAGCTGGTTGTACATGTTTACAACTTTATTGTCGGTGTTGTCACCTCCCCAGTAGTTCCATTGACGCAGATGTGGAATTATGCGCTTCAGGTTTTCAATGCCAAGAGAACTGGCTTTGACGGCATCGTCGCCAAGGTCTTCGGTTTGGGCACGAGGGTCAAAACTTTCTTGCTCGCCGTCATACCAGAAGAGGCTCTTGTTATGATTGGTTCGTTCGGTGGTGATTTTGTTGAGCGCATAGCGGTCGCTTTCGGCATCAGTAGCATCACACATGGGTCGGTATCCCCATTCGATGGCCCATTTGTCGTATTCGTTGATGCGTGGAAAGAGATTGCTCGTTTTAATGCTGTCTTGTGGCTGTGCAACATAGTTGAAGCGTGCATAATCCATGATAGAGGGACAAAAACCGTGTTTTGCCAGATAACTGTTTGAACGCAGGCTGTCAACCGGTACGGTTGCAGAGGCACCAAAGTTGTGGTGCAGTCCAAGTGTGTGCCCCACCTCGTGTGACGAAACAAAGCGTATCAACTGACCCATTAGTTCTTCGCTGAACTTAGCGTTGCGAGCTTCTGGGTCAAGAGCACCGCACTGTATTTGATACCAGTCGTGAACGAGTGACATCACATTATGATACCACCCTATGTGACATTCGATTATCTCGCCAGACCGCGGGTCGTGATTTTGTGGGCCGTAGGCGTTGGCAATGTCAGATGCAAGATACATTATCACACTATAGCGCGAGTCCTCCATTGACATGGTAGAGTCGTTTTCTGGCCATTCCAGGGCTGTGATAGCATTTTTCCATCCTGCCTGTTCAAAGGCCTCATTCCAGTCTTTGACACCTTGGATTAGATAGGGCCTCCATTGTTTTGGAGTAGCAGGGTCAATGTAGTATACAATCTGTTTTTTAGGTTCTATTAGTTCGCCGTTGCGCTGTTTGATGGCATCGGCCTCGCTTTTAGGCTCGAGGCGACGTCGGCAGACGAATGTTGTACGCTCAACCTGTTGCTGGTTGTCTGAGAAGTTGTAGTAGGCGTCGTTGAAGTAACCTACACGTGGGTCAAAGATGCGTGGGCGCATGGGTTCTTTGGGAAGCAGATAAAACGAGGTGTTCATTCCAAAAGTTATGGCTGACATTGATGCACGCTGGCTGAGGTTGTAGGTTCTGACTGATCGTAATTCAGTGTTGGTCGGGTATGTGTGTATGCTCTCAATGTAGCTCAACGAGGGATTGAAGTTAGTTATGTTGAATTTTTCCTTGACGGATGGGGTAAGGCTGAGGATATTGTCGCTAAGCAAGAATTCTGTGGCGTTGATTTTGTATGTGCCATTTTTGCTGTCGGTGATTTTGAAAGTGGCAGCAATGGGGTCGTTGCTACTTGACTTGACAGCCTGATAGATGGCATCGAGTGTGTCCGCTTTCATATAGTTGTAGGTTGAACGTAACAGCAGGGTGTTGTTGGTGCTGTTTTTCTCAAAGTACAGTGTCATGCTGCGCACTTGCTCACCGCCATACATATTGCAGCCTGCGGGGGTTGATGTAAAACGGGTGACGGCCAGTATCTGACGCCCTATAATCGAGTCTGCAATCTCAAGGAAATAGTTGTCCTCCTCTTTAGACGCTTTGATCATTGCGTTTTTGTCGTTGTAGATAGGAACTTTAGGGGCTACGGTGGGGGTACTTGTTGCTTTTCCTTTGTTGTTGTCGTTTTTCTCCTTGCCTTTGTTGTCAGCGAGGTGGAAAGGCGTGGTTTCTTTGTAGTGAGAGCTTGTCGTGCTATGCGAGAAACAACAAGGAAAGCTAAGGCTGCGCAACAGTTGTTCTTCCTGCTGTGCGGCGTTCTTCTGTGCAGACAGGTTGGTGCCTGCCATAATAAGTAATAATGTTACGAATGCGTTTTTCATTTAACTGTGTTTTTGTCTGTAATAATTTCACATATTAGCAACCGTGTGGTTTCACCTTCTACTACTTTGTAGCGGTCATCAATGCGCTGACCGACAAGCCACACGATATCTTTATGGTTGGTCATAACGGCTTGCGCCTGTTTGCTGAACATGTCCATTTTGCAGTCTGTCATAAAGTCGCTGACCAGTTTGGAGCCTTTCATGCCGAGTGGCACAAAGCGGTCTCCCTTTCTGACGGGTCGCACGCAAAAGTTGTCACCAACCTTGTCGGCATCAAGGCATGCCACTTCCTTGCATCTTGGCACAGAGAGATATTCTGTGGCTGGTGCATGGCGTGTGTGTATGTGTGGAAATGTTTGCACCGCCACATTAGGTTTGACTATTAGCGTATAGCGGTCGCGAAGCAGTGTGTGTGTCGGGGTTTTATAAACGGCACCAGGTGGGTTGTTGATTCCACTCCAGATATCTTGGATTTGTGATGGTGTAAAACCTTTTCCGTCAAGTAACATAAACAGGGCCAGGTGGCAGTCTATGTCATCTTTCTGTATAACGAGAGTGTCGTTGTCGTATTGTGGTGGGCAGTTCTTCAGTGCCGAGTGCTTGCAGATGAAATCGTATGCCTCACGCATGTGATGGGCGTTATTGAGAAGAGTGTTTTCCACGGAGGGGTTGAGCTCCTTGAGCAGAGGCATCACCTTTAGTCTGATAATGTTGCGTTTCACATCGGCCACGAAGTTTGTGCTGTCGTCAATGTAGTCTTGCTCTATGGAGTGGAGGTAGTCGGTAATCTGTTGGCGGCTGGCATCAAGCAGTGGGCGTGCCACGTTATCACGTCGGTATGCCATGCCTGTCAATCCTTTGATGCCGGTTCCGCGAAGCATGTTGAGCAGCAGGGTCTCTACATTGTCATTGCGATGATGCGCAATGGCCACTGCATCGATGTTATATTTTTCCAGTGTGGTGTTGAAAAAATCATAGCGCAGTTGGCGTGCAGCCATCTCTATGCTTATGCCGTGGCTTTCTGCAAATGATTTTGTGTCGAAGGCAGTTACTTCAAGATTGACACTCAATTTGCTGCAGAGCTGCCTTACAAAAACTTCGTCTCTCATCGACTCCTGTCCACGTAGACGGAAATTGCAGTGTGCAGCGACACAGTCATAGCCGAGGTCAAGCAATAATCGGAGAAGAGCCACAGAGTCTGCTCCTCCGCTAAGTGCCACCAGAACTCTGCGTGAACTGAAGATGTGATGTTGCTTGATGGTGTTATTGACTATCGCTAAAAGAGTGTCATTGCCTTTTCTTGTCATGAAGTACAAAAATAATGCTTTTTATGCTATTATGAAATCTTTGCCCTAAAAAAGAGTGCTTATTCTTTGTGAATAATAAAAAAAACATTACCTTTGCACCCGTTAAACGAGTAATGGTACCTTGGCCGAGTGGCTAGGCAACGGTCTGCAAAACCGTGTACAGCAGTTCGAATCTGCTAGGTACCTCCATAAATGAGTCTCCTTTACATGGTTTGTTTTCTTATTTAAAACCTGTATGGTTTCTTGAAGTCGGGGTCTGAAATGTTGAGTTTCAGACCCCGACTTTTTGCATGTTGGCATGATTATATATGGGGCGGTCACAACGAGGGCTCAGTGGAACGAGGCCATTATCAACTGTTTCATTTACGTCCTAATGACCGATGTTGGTTTGTGGTGTGTGGGTTGGTGTCAATCCCATCTGCTGTGCGCGTTGCAGCATAAACTGGTAGGCGGCGTCGTGGTCGTTGGGTATGCGGCCGTCAAGAATAGCATCTTTTATTGCCGACTTTATGGCACCGACCTGAGCGCATGGTTTGAGATTGAACATCGCCATGATTTCTGCTCCATCTACTGGTGGTTGGAAGTTACGTATGCGGTCGCGTTCCTCAAGGTCTACAAGTTTCTGGCGCACCAGTTGGAAGTTGTCGCGAAAACGTTGTTTCTTGGCTTCGTTGCGGCTGGTAATGTCAGCTTCGCAAAGTGTCATTAGGTCATCAATGTCATTGCCTGCGTCAAAGAGCAGACGGCGTACGGCGCTGTCGGTAACAATGTCGTCGCTGATAGCTATAGGGCGCATGTGTAGCTCCACAAGTTTCTCTACATATTTCATTCGCTCGTCCATCGGTAACTTCATCTTGCGGAAGATGCCTTTTACCATCTTGCTCCCGATGAAGTTGTGGTTGTGAAACGTCCACCCCGCCTGCGGACAGAATGCTTTGGTGCGTGGCTTGCCGATGTCGTGGAGTAGGGCGGCCCAGCGCAACCAAAGGTCATCTGATTTCATTGACACATTGTCAAGCACCTCAAGGGTGTGGTAGAAGATATTTTTGTGACTCTTGCCATTGCGCGTCTCCTTTACGTTGAGGTCGGCCAGCTCTGGGAAGATATGGGGCAGCAGTCCGCAACGTTCCAACTCTACAAATCCGCGTGAGGGCTTGGGAGAAGCAATTATTTTGTTGAGCTCGTCTACAATACGCTCTTTGCTGATGATGCTTATACGCTCGCAGTTTTCGGTAAGTGCCTCGAAGGTCTCTTCTTCTATCTGAAAGTTGAGCTGGGTGGCAAACCTGATGCAGCGCATCATGCGTAAGGGGTCGTCGCTGAATGTTATGTTTGGGTCAAGCGGAGTGCGTATGATGCGGTCTTGCATGTCTTCAAAGCCATAAAATGGGTCTATGAGTTCCCCAAAGTGTTCGGCATTGAGGCAGATGCCCATGGCGTTGATGGTGAAATCGCGTCGTTCAAGGTCATCCTGCAGTGTGCCGTCTTCAACGATGGGTTTGCGCGAGTCCCTTCGATAGCTCTCGCGTCGTGCACCGACAAATTCTATTTCGGTGTGGTGCCACTTTACTTGTGCTGTCCCGAAATTGCGAAAGATGCTCAGGTGAGCACTGTTGCCCAACAGTTTGGTTAGGTTGGAGGCAACATCTATGCCGCTGCCTACAACCATGATGTCAATGTCCTTGGAGTGACGCTCCAGGAAGAGATCTCTTACGTAACCGCCAATGAGGTAGCATTCTTTGCCAAGTTGGTCGGCAGCCTGCCCGATGGTGTGAAAAATTGGTGCTTTAAGGCATTCGCAAATCTCTTCTTTGCTGAGTAAGTGCATATGTTTTACTGTTTTTAACGCCAAAATTACGATTTTTTCATATATAAATAGTACCACGTGGTTGAAAAACAGCTATATTTGCACGAAGCAAAAGACTCGATATGAATATCACTATTGATAAATGTTGTTTTGGGGTGCTGGTTGCCGCTGTGATAGTATGCTCGTGCGGCAAAGGTCATGATAAACCCGACTATGAGCAGCAGGGACAGCGTTGGCTGGCTCTTGCCAGATCTTCTTTGCGTGATGCAGACTACTCGTTGGCACGAGTATATGTAGACAGTCTGCGCACTCGATGTAAAATGGCGCTCAATGCGCGTGAGGATGCCATCGTGCTGCTCGACTCGATAAATCTCGCAGAGGCACGAGAACAGTTGGCCGAAGCCGAGTTCCTGGCCCGGCAGGCGGGGCTTGACTATATTGCTCGAGACTCTTTTGAAACACGCCTCGATCGTGTGCAGGCCAAAGTGCGTTTCTTTGAAAGGAAAATGCAGTACGATAAAGCCCACAAGGAAACTCATAAATAACAAACGATAACGAAGCGCGATTTTGGCGAATCCTCGGTTGGTAGATCTTATTTGTTTGGGCATGGTGTCTTATGCATCGGAAACCTTGATTATTGTTATTAGTATATTGACCTTTAACACACAGAGTTTCTTGTGTGGAAAGAAGAGAATGGTTTCGTATGCGATGAAAGAGGAATGCTAAGTTTTATTTTGTTCTTGTTGTGAAGGTGGAAAGATATTGATATCTTCAAGGGGTGTCCTAATGCCCGAATTGGGTTTAACCCAAATCGGTTATTAGGACTTTTTGTATTTTGTTTTTTTAGGAGAGCAGAAGTGTGCTTGAAGATGGAAAAAGTCGGAAAGTAATACGGAAAAATGAAAAAATGTAGTGTTTTTCTTTTGCGTTTACAACAAAACGACTACTTTTGCATTGAAAATCTTGACAAACGCAACATTTGTGAAATAAAAAGAGGTTGAATTGTTGCTGTCTGTCGAGAGAAATTAATAACAGACTAACGACAATAAAGACAAATTCGCGATGTGTGGAATAGTAGGAATATTCAATATTAGAGATGGAGTAGGTGCTTTGCGTGCCAAGGCGTTGAAAATGTCGGCAAAAATCAGGCACAGAGGCCCCGATTGGAGTGGCGTGTATGCAGGCAAGAGTGCAATACTGGCCCACGAAAGATTGTCGATTGTTGACCCGGAGTCTGGTAGGCAGCCATTGTTTAGTCCTGATGCTAAGCAGATTCTTGCAGTGAACGGGGAAATCTACAATCACCAGAGCATTCGCAAACGTTATGTAGGTAAATATGAGTTTGGCACCCAAAGTGACTGTGAGGTAATATTGCCGCTTTATCGTGAAAAAGGTGTTGATTTTCTGGAAGACATAAGCGGAATCTTTGCTTTCGCCCTTTACGATGAAGAGAAAGACGATTTTCTGATTGCCCGTGATCCAATAGGTGTTATACCTTTATATATAGGTCACGATACAGACGGCAAGGTCTATGTGGCAAGTGAGCTGAAGGCTCTTGAAGGCTTTTGTGAGACTTACGAACCTTTTTTGCCTGGTCATTATTATCTTGGCAGTGAGGGCAAGATGGTTCGTTGGTACAAACGCGACTGGATGAATTATGATGCAGTAAAAGACAACTCTGCATCAGTTGAGGTAGTCAGAGAAGGGTTGATGGATGCGGTAAAGCGTCAGTTGATGTGTGACGTGCCTTATGGCGTGTTGCTGTCAGGTGGGCTGGATAGTTCAGTAATCTCCGCCATTGCCGAAAAGTACAGTGCTATGCGTATAGAGAGCGGCGACACAGACCGCGCATGGTGGCCGCGTCTTCATTCGTTTGCCGTTGGTTTGCAGGGTGCTCCTGACCTTGCCAAGGCCAGAGAAGTGGCGGAATTTATAGGCACCGTACACCACGAAATCAACTACACTATTCAGGAGGGTCTTGATGCCATTCGTGACGTGATATACTATATTGAAACTTATGACGTGACAACTGTGAGAGCCTCCACACCCATGTATCTGCTTGCCCGTTTCATCAAGAGCATGGGCATCAAGATGGTACTCAGCGGTGAAGGTGCCGATGAGATTTTTGGTGGGTATCTGTACTTTCATAAGGCTCCCTCTGCCAAAGATTTTCATGAGGAGACCGTACGTAAGCTTGGCAAGTTGCATTGGTATGACTGCTTGCGAGCAAACAAGAGTTTGTCTGCATGGGGGGTAGAGGGACGCGTGCCGTTTTTGGACAAGGAGTTCCTTGACATAGCCATGCGTCTTAATCCTGAAGCCAAGATGTGCCCCGGCAAGACAATAGAGAAGAAGATAGTACGCGAGGCTTTCTCCGACATGTTGCCTGATAGCGTGGCGTGGAGGCAGAAAGAACAATTCTCTGATGGTGTGGGCTACAGTTGGATAGATACCCTCAAGGATATGACCTCCAAAGCTGTCACTGATGAGCAGATGGCTCATGCGGCAGAACGCTTTCCTATCAATACTCCGCTTAACAAGGAAGAGTACTACTATCGCAGCATCTTTGCAGAGCATTTCCCCAGCGACAGTGCTGCACGCAGTGTCAATCAAGAAGCCTCAGTGGCATGCTCCACCAGCGTGGCTCTTGAGTGGGATGCCGCTTGGAAAAAGATGAACGACCCCAGCGGGAGAGCTGTGAGGGGTGTACATGACCAGGCATATTAATCCTATGTTTCCACCTGTAACAAGCTTGTACGTGACGAATGTGAAATGAATAATCCCAATTCGGTCGTTAGGACTTATTGTTTATTTTGATTTTTAGGAGAGTAGATGTTGCTTGTCGTTTTAGCGAATAATAGCGGGCTATTTTGAGCTGAAAACAAGCAGCAGATGCCTTATAGAAAACAAAAGGCAATAAGAAGTAACAAAAAAGATATTATTTACGACCTAATGACCGACTTGGGATAATAACGTAAGAAAGGGAAAGTGTACGTTTGAGATTTCTTCAGCTGTTGTGCCTTATAGGGATTATACGGCATACAGATATGTTCTTATTCGCTTTTGGGAGTGCTCACGTTGTGGGCGCTCCTTTATTTCTTCTTGCATGAATGCCAGCTGTTTTAATAAGATTTTTGTATATTTGGCAGATAAAACGCTTTTTAACTATTAAAAGTTAGTGGCGAGTCAAAGTTTATTACTATGTTCGCCCCGTGTTTTTTGTAGGTTGCTTATAGAATGAATAAAATACAGTTATAATTTAGCTTATTTTTATATGGCGGAATCTTTTAAATATTTACTTTCTACCGATCAAGATGTCAAATACGGTCTTTCGGTTACTACGATTGGGTCGCAAGAAGTGACACCTGGAGAAGACTATCCGGTTGGAAATCACCCTGATTCGTATATGTTCAACCCTGCTTCGGGCAGGGTGCTTGACGAATACCAGATAATTTATATCTCAAAAGGTCAAGGGCGCTATACAGATGCAAGGGGCACGGACTATCATTTACGTGCAGGTTCTGTTATTGTGCTGTTCCCTGGAGTGTGGCATACTTATTGCCCGGATCGCTCTACTGGTTGGAAAGAATATTTTATTGGTGCCAAAGGGCCGATTATAGACGGAATTGTAGACGGAGGATTCCTGACGTCAGACTCTCCTGTGCTGAATGTCGGACTTAGTGAAAAATTGATTTCATTATACAATGAAGCTCTGACTATCGCTAACGAAGGCAATATATGCTCTCAACAATATATGTCTGGAATTCTGATGCACGTGTTGGGTTATGTGTTGTGCTCAAGTGCAACTCCTGATGTTAGGGTTGATGAGATACAATATAAGATGGAGATGGCCAAAATCTATATTAATGAAAATATTGGCACCAATATCGATCTTGATAAGATGGCCAAAAACCTGATGATGAGTTATTCGTCATTTCGCAAATGTTTTAAGATTTATGCGGGCTTTCCACCCGGTCGCTATATTCAGGACTTAAGGCTTAAGGAGGCTTGCCGGCTGCTGAAGAATACGAATCTTTCGGTCAAGAGAATTTCAGTAGTGACATGCTTCAAGTCTGTTACCCTGTTCAACTGTCTGTTCCGAAAGCGGGTAGGAACAACACCATTGACTTTCAGACGCATGAGTCGGGCTACAAATGAAAATGAAAAATCCTGATTTTTCCTGCAATCACAAGTTGATTTACCGAATGTTTTAACAATACACAAAAATGAAAAAATTATTTACTCTTACGGCATTGGTAGTCCTATCTGCATTATGGACTACAATGAGTGCCCGTTGGGTTGTCGGGGAGCGGAAATCCGCTGCCGAGATCAAGGCGGGTGACACGGTGGCAATCAGTTTTGCTTCTTCAGAAGCGTTTTCTGATTACTACATTCAGGCAGCAGACGTAGATCACGCTAATCTCGGTGTGATGGTTGCTCAAGGCATGGGTCTTGGAGCATCGTCGGTTATTACTTTCGAAGACGGCCCTGCCGATCTTCGTACGGGTGCCCCAACTTTCTACATGAAGTTGGTGGGGTCAGGCAAGTATGTAGGCAACAAGTACTATGACTGGTATAATGTAGGTCAGGGAGCTGTTGACATTATTGACAACGCCGCCAACTTTCAGATTCTCAGTTGTGGTGAGGAGATTCCTTGGTATGACGAAGAACAAGCCAGCTACACAAAGTGGGAACGTAACGCTGACGCCATTTGGGACGAAAAGTCTGTGGCTTTCAGCGCTTCTCCAAGCGAAAAAGACTTCTGCTATCTGGCGTACTGGAATTATGCCTCATCATCTCCACGCGCAATTACTTGGAAATATACTAACACTATCCAGTGGAACGTGTATTCTGTAAGCTATCAAAAGGATCTTCGCGATGACCTTGAAAGTTTGATTGACACCTACAGCACTGCTTCGGGCGACTTTGTAGGAGGCACAGACCCCGGCTACTATGATGCCAGCGTCATAGAGGAATATAACACTGTTATGGAGCAGGCGATGACCGTTTGCTACACACCAACCTCAACCGATGAAGAATTGTTAGAGGCCTACAACAACCTCAAGGCCGCCTACCAGAAGATGGCATCATCATTGATTCAGGTAAGCGAGGGCTACTACTACATTGTAAACGACAACGCAAAAATTGCCAATAACGGTGCTACCGAAAAGGCTATGTATGTCAACGATGTTGCAAAAGAAATATATTGGGGCGAGTTTGATACCAACGATATCAAGTTCGTGTTCCACATCACTCCCAACGATGCTTCTACATGGTTTGTTCAGAATGTGAAGACTGACCTCTATTTCGGTTCTCCTGGTGGCTTCTGCAAGTCATTTGCTGCAACTGCCGACAAGAGTTATCCATCAACTTTCAAGTTCTATCCTGGTACGGGTTCTTGCTTTATCAAGACCGACAACTGGACAATGTGTCCGAAGGGTAACGCCGGCGGTACGTCTGCCGGACCAAATGCCGTTTGGTCATACAACGGTGAAACAACATCAGGTGGCAACGTGGCTCACGCAGAGTGGACATGGTCTTTGCGCAAAGTGACCGACCAGACCGTACTCGACCGTATCATTGAAGAGAAGGCACAATATGACCGCACCATGGAACTCAAGGCTCTCTCTAAAGAGGGTTCTGCTCTCTATGACAAGTTGTTTGATTATAATGTTGACACCAACAACGGCCTCATTACTGATGCTGACCAACAGATTAAGTACTCTCAGGTAATCGTTCAGGGTGTTGCCTTTGCCGACAAGTATCCTTACTTGATTGACGGTTGCGATACCACATATGTGCAGGGTCGCGGCTATGTTGATATCTCAATTGCCAGCACTCCGCAAAAGAATGTAACATTCTTCTACAAGCGCCGCGGTGCGTCTAACAAATATCCTCAGGCTGCCGACTGGGGTGAGACTGAGCGTCCTGCTACGGTTAACATTTATGCTGCCAACGACACTCTCAACGGTGGAGACTGGAAGTTTGTTAAGGAGGTTAGCATGGGCGATCTCGCAGAGCCTATTATGGCTTCTGTTGACCTCGAAGCGGAATATAAGTTCCTTCGCTATGAGGTTAAGGCTAATAAGACTGGTGGTACTGTATTCACTATGTCTGAACTGCAAGTTTATCCTTGCTCTGTTAACGAGACCACGTCACAGTACTATACCGCCGAGGGCATGAAGACTGTTGCTGATGCTCTCAAGAATAAAATTGAGGCAATGCGCCCGATAGTAGAGAATAATACTGCTACAGCCGATGATATAGCTGCTATGCGTGCATCAATTGCCGCTGTAAGAGGCCTCTATGCTGATACTACGGTACTTAGCGCACTTATCACTGAGTGCACCGACTTGGCTGACAATGTAACAGTAGGTACATCAATCGGACAGATTGACGACGAGGCACAGATCGGCACTCTCCGCAGTGCTGTCACCGCAGCTAAGGAGAATGGGTTCAAGGAAAACATTTCCAAGGCAGAACTCGATGTTGTAATCGCAGCTCTTACTGCTGCCCGTGCAGAATTCCTCTCTCATGTTAAGAATTTTGAAACTGGCAAGTGGTACTTCATCACCAACGCTGACAATACAGATGAGAACACCAATAATGGTAAGGCTCTGTATATGACAGGAGCTTCAAGCGACAGCGAGGCTGGCGTGGGCAACCTTAACGAAGATGGCTCGGCTGCCTATACATACGACCCTTATTCTATGTGGACATTCATTCCTGGTGAGAATGGCACATTCAAAATCCAGAATATGGGTACTGGCTTCTATCTTGCAGACTACGTAAAGAGTGGTGCAAATGTTAAGCAGTCATATACCGGCGTGGCTTACAAGGTTAGCTTCCTCGGTGCAGGTTCTTACGCTTTCATTCCTCAGAGTGAGGCCAATACTGCACAGAATGCAATAGCTGCTAACGAAGACAAGGCTGGCTTTGCAAAGGCCGCTGCTGCAACTGCTTCTTCTTGGGCAATCACTGAGATAGATCCCAAAGCAACTGAATTGATAACCATCAAGGATTTCAAGCGCAACATGCTTGACATCATTGCTCTGCCATTCAACATTGATGACATCTCAATCAACGATGATACTCATTTGTATGGCATCAAGAAGATTACCCAGAGCGAAGACGGCACCTCTACCATAGACTTCTATGAGAAGACTTCTGCTAAGGCAGGTGAGTCTTGCCTGCTTGTTATCGGCGATCCTAATGCTGAGCCTGAGGACAATGAACTTCTCATTCCGTTCCCAACAACCGTAACTGACAAGGCTACACCTGACAATGGCCTCTTTGGTATGCTCTATGGCCAAGACATCAAGGAAGGTGACGCTTACTCTGCTGGTAACAAACTCGTGGCTGCAACAGGTTCTGTAACCATCTCTGCTCATACTGGTGCTATTGTTCCATCATACTACACAGGCGAAGTTAGTGGTGTAGAGACAGCTCTTACTCTTACCGTTAAGGGTCTGGGTGCAATCCCATCTGGCAAGAAGGGTGATGTCAACGGTGATGGAATTGTCAACACTGCCGACGTGACAACTGTATACAACTACATTGAGAACCCTGATGCTACAGGTCTCACATTGGAGCGTGTTGATCTCAATGGCGACGGACAGGTTAACGCTACTGACGTTATCGAGTTGTACAACATGATATCAGGAGCAGATGCTTCAAGCAAAGCATTCCAATCTGTGATTCGCAGACTTCTTGCAAAGTAATTTAATACTTCGTTATTCTTTGAAATAACACATTAGTTATGTGGCTGTTACCTGAAAATGGAAGGTGGCAGCCACATTTTTTTTGCTTTATTTCTTGCCGCTCTCAAAAAAAAGTGCTTAATTTGATTTTTAAAACATACAGTATCAATGATTAGAGTTCGCATGACTTTCTTTTCGGTTCTTGCCGGCTTGCTTTGTACGGCCATTACACTATCGGCAGACGATAACACAAAGATGAAAGAGTTCATAGACGGTCTGATGTCTAAAATGACATTTGAGGAAAAACTTGGCCAACTTAATCTTCTTACCCAAAGCGACTTTGTTACGGGAGAAATCCGCAACCAGGGTTTCGAAACCAAGCTTCGGCAGGGTAGAGTCGGCGGAGTATTCAACATGGCCGGAGCCGAACGTATACACAATGTTCAGCAAGTGGCGGTCGAACAAACCCGCTTGGGCATTCCGCTGCTTTTCGGACTTGACGTGATTCATGGCTACAAGACGATATTCCCCATACCGCTTGCTCTGAGTGCTACATGGAATATGGAAACAATAAGCCAAGCTGCCAGTGTAGCTGCCAAGGAGGCGGCCTCTGCCGGCATCTGCTGGACCTACAGTCCGATGGTTGACATTTGTCGTGATGCCCGTTGGGGGCGCATTGCAGAGGGTGCTGGCGAAGACCCTTACTTGGGGGCAGATGTTGCACAGGCCATGGTGAGAGGCATACAGGGTGATGGTACTTATAACGGTTACGACAAGATACTTGCCTGCATGAAGCATTTCGCCCTCTATGGTGCGGCAGAAGCTGGGCTTGACTATGCCAAGGCCGACATGAGCCGTCACACCATGTATAATGATTACTTCCCTCCTTACAAGGCCGCTGTTGAGGCTGGCGTAGCCTCGGTCATGTCTTCGTTTAATGATGTAGAGGGGTTGCCGGCCACTGGCAACGGATGGCTCATGAACGATGTGTTGCGCAAACAGTGGGGTTTCACGGGCTTCGTTGTTTCTGACTATGCAAGCGTAAGCGAAATGGTAGCTCACGGCATTGCTACAAGTGACAATGTCGGCAAAGTGGCACTAAATGCCGGAGTTGACATGGATATGGCAAGCGAGACCTATGTAAACACGCTTGATAAGCGGCAAGAGACCGTGATAGACCAGGCTTGTCGTCGCATACTTGAGGCAAAATATAAGCTTGGACTTTTTGATGACCCGTATAAATTCTGTGACAAACAGCGTGAATGTGACAGCATCTATACGGAGGCGCATTTGCTGCAGGCAGAGAAAACGGCTTGCGAGACCTTTGTGCTGCTCAAGAACAAAGACGGTCTCCTTCCACTCAAAGGAGACGAGAAGGTAGCCTTAATTGGGCCGTTGGCCGATAGTCACGGGGAACTTCTGGGCAGTTGGTGTGCAAAGGGAGACTGGCGGCTCACTCCAAGTCTGCGTGAAGAGTTTGTAGCCCGCATGGGTTCTGATAAGGTTTCTTATACCAAGGGATGCAATATATACTATGACAACCGCCTGAATGGCAATGCATTCTATCCGGAGATTGATTCGCGCTCTGCAGAGGAGATGAAAGCCGAGGCAATCAAGGCGGCTCAAGGAGCAGATGTAATCGTGGCCGCCATGGGTGAAACTGCCAATATGAGCGGTGAGAGCGCTTCGCGCAGCAGCCTTGATATGCCAGATGCACAGCGTGACCTGCTCAAGGAGCTGTGTAAGCTTGGCAAGCCTATTGTGTTGGTGCTGTATAATGGCCGCCCCATGTCTATAGCGTGGGAAGCGCAAAATCTCAACAGCATTCTCGATGTGTGGTTTGGAGGTAGCCGTGCGGCCAGGGCGATAGTCTCAACGCTTTATGGCGACAGCAATCCCTGCGGAAAACTTACTGCCACATTCCCCCAGACTGTAGGACAGGAACCAATGTACTATAACAGCAAAAGCTCCGGTCGACCCTTGCCTGAAGGACGCTGGTTCTCCAAGTACAGAACCAATTACATAGATGTGTCAAACAAACCTCTATATCCTTTTGGTTATGGACTAAGCTACACAACGTTCAAGTACGGCCCCCTGACGCTCTCGTCAGAGTCTATGGACGAAAACGGTTCGCTCAAGGCCTCTGTGACGATAGAGAATACTGGCACGCGTTATGGCGTTGAGGTCGTCCAGCTCTATATCCATGACCTTGTGTCTACGTCAACGCGTCCGGTGAAGGAGCTGAAAGACTACAGGAGAGTGGCGCTCGAGCCTGGTGAAAGCAAGACAATCGTCTTTACCATCACCCCGGACAAACTAAAGTACTATGACTATAATCTGAATTATGTTGCCGAGCCAGGAGACTTTGAGGTCATGGTTGGTCCCGACAGCCAAAATGTTCAGGTACGCAAATTTTCTCTCCTGCCATGAAGTCAATAACGGTTCCTTTTATCAGCAGTCAAGTGGCTGAAGCCGCATCAGTGCCACAGATACTCAGTAGTGGCAATGCAGAGTGGCACGAAGTGAGTTGCAACAATTGGCCAGAGGATTTTCCCTATACTCCGAAAGCCAAGTTTCGCATCGGTCATACGCACGATGCGTTTCTCATTGAATATCAGGCTGACGAAGATACAGTTCGTGCCCGTTATGCTGATGACAATGGTGATGTGTGGACAGACTCGTGTATGGAGTTTTTTCTTTCCCCTGACAACAGTGATGGCATCTACTATAATCTGGAATGCAGTTGCATAGGCACCGTGCTTCTCGGTGTAAGAGGTGGCGATGTGGAGAAAGCCCATGCTCCCGCCAGCATGCTGTCATCAATAAAGCGATGGGCATCGGTGGGACGGTTGCCGTTTGAGGAACGATGTGCCGACAGCCCGTGGACGGTGGCTTTGATAGTGCCATTCGGTGCTTTTTGGCATCACGACATTTCGCAGATGCTCAAGAGCGGTCACCGCAATATGCGGGCAAATTTCTACAAGTGCGGTGATGGACTGGCCAAACCGCACTTCCTGTCATGGTCACCGATAGAGAATGCCAAACCTAACTTTCATCTACCGTTGTTCTTCGGCAAAATAACATTGGAAAAACAGTAATAATATAAAAACAAACTAACATGAAAAAAGTGTTTATGGTGGCGCTGGTTGTTCTGGCGGCATCCTTCATGCAGAGCTGCAAGCGCAGCAATGATGCTATTGCCAAGGATTATTGTGAAAAACTCAAGGAAGGTCTGGAAAAACGGGACTTTGAAAGTGTGGAAAAAGCAAAAGAAGCACTCGACAAGTACTGTTCCAAACTTTCTGATGAAGAGATAGAGAACATGATGAAGAGCCTTGAGAAATATGTCAAGGAACTCAAGGTCGACTCTGTATATGTGGTTTGCTTGAGAGAAATGTCGGCCGGCGGACAAGACGAGACACTGGGTGCTCCATCTGACGATGCCGTGTCATCGTGTGCCGAAGGCAACGCTATGCCCGATACCCTGCGCTTTTAGTTGATGAGGTCTTTTGGATTTGGTCTCTCCGTGAGGGTCTGTGTGGCTCTTGCGGTGGTTGTCTCGGCATGTTCGTGTGGCAGGAACAACACATATAAGGAGAAGACTGCGACACAAATTGCGGAGGAATATCACAAAAACCTTGTTACCGATGACCTTTCGCTCTTTGAACTGAAAGGCAATGTGCGAAGCGTGACATACCCTCACGGCTTTATGTCACAATACAGTCTTGAAAGAGTCGGCCATGCTGACAGCATCTTTTTTTCCGCTTCTGGCCTGTGTGAGTCAGCTCTCACGTCTGGAGGAGATTCGCTCCTACTGTTGCGCAACACGGTGGGGGCAATCGGTGCGTTTGCTCGTCCTGACGGCCGAATCAGGCTATCTGTCTTGCGCAATGAAGATGGACACATGCTGTCGTGGCAGATGGGTGACACTCTTTACACGTTTGTCTATACAGATGGTCACCTTGATTCGGTTGCAGTAAACGTCAAGGGCAAGCCTGCTGTTTCTGTTGCAGTGGATGTGATAGCGACCGATAACGTTGGTAACTGGACAAAACGAAAGCTCCTTGTTCGTGGACAACGGCCGATTGTGCAGTGTCGCCAGATTGTTTACTATTAGTACATCAATGCCGCCAACTGACGGCAGTATTTCGGGGCTGTGAAGAGCCTCGTCACCGCCTCATTTCCGCCGAAACGCAGTTCCGTTTCGGCGGAAATGCTTCTCCCTTTCGGCCGAAGTCGAATTCCGTTTCGGCCGAAAGAGAGACATAAAGTCGTTGCAAAACTGTGTTTGAATTGGGTAAATGACATTCTGTTCCCACTTCAAGATCCGGTTTTGCCGTTGGCGGTTCAGTCTTCGCTCATAAGTTTGTCAAAGAAGTTGTCAAGGTCAGTGTCAAGGTTTTGCATCAGCGAAGTTGTGTCAAAGACAATGGTGTCGTCATCAACGATATACAACTCGCTTACGGTTTCTTTCTCGTCGTCAATTAGAATGAAGCTGTAGGGCTTGATGATAGAAAGGTCCTTGAACTGGTCGGCATGTTGCTGGATGCATTTGCGGAGCAAGGATTCAGCCTTCGTGTAGAAATCTTCGGAATCTGTGCCAATCCATTCTTCAACAATGTCAGAGAAGATCTCGTTGTCGTCGTCATCAAAAATACTGAAAGCTCCTGTTTCGCCGTTGGCTTGCAATATGATGTCGGTCATCAGCATGTTGGCAGGGTCTGATGAGAAATGACTGCAGATTGCTGACATTCCGTTTTCGATTACTCTTGAGGTTTGGTTGGCACAGTTCATGATGAAAAGGTTTTATTACGCAAATATAGTGGTTTCAATTTTATTATAACCAAAAGTTGGGCGTAAAAAATCAAAAAACTTTGCCTTGTGGTGTTTGGTAGGGTTGCTTTCGTTGTTTTCCGTAAATTTGGTGGGTTTGTTTTTGTCTCAGATTTGGTGAGCAGCGGTGATGCGTTGTTGCGGGTGTCAAAAGGGTGTTGGGGTATGCCGAAAGGGAGTTCGTTATGGCTGGGCTTTCGATTAGAACATAACATGCCAGAACGGGGCTGTCTATATGGAAAGCCCTGTTCTGGCAAAGAGAAGCGACGTAAATAGCCCACCCGACAGATATACTACGAAACTGGCATACGCCATGTGGCTACTTTTATGTGAAGTATTGCCAAGGAGTATTGTCAGAGAGTTGTACCTTGGACTATTGTCCTGAACTATTGCACGGGTACGTTGGCGGGTGTGGCCTCTTTCGGTGTGGCGGGCGAACCAGAAGGTGCAGGTGTTTGTTGTATCTCTTCTGTTTCGCTGGCTTCGGGCAGGGCTTCAGGTTCTTGTTCTACTGGCTCGGCCTCTTCTTGAACTTGTGG
>USTH01000026.1 GCA_900557555.1 uncultured Prevotellaceae bacterium
ACTGAGCAACCTGTACCGCCGTGAGTTGGAGTGGATGAGACGCACGCCATCGGCGCGTGGCCACAAGGCGCGCTTTCGGGAAGAGGCGTTCTACAATCTTGAGGAAAAGACAGCGAGGTCGTTTGCGCAGGAAAAGACGCGTCTCGAAGTGAAGAGTTCTTATATAGGCGGAAAGATTTTTGAGATGAACTATATCAGCAAATCTTTCGGTGACAAGGTAATTCTCAAAGACTTCTATTACAACTTCTCGCGTTATGAGAAGATGGGTATCGTGGGTAATAATGGTACGGGCAAGACCACTTTTCTGAGGATGCTTCTTGGTGAACTTGCTCCCGATTCAGGCAAAGTCTCTATTGGGCAGACGGTGCGCTTTGGCTACTACAGCCAGCAGGGTATGCAGTTCAACACCCAGATGAAAGTTATAGATGCCGTGCGCGACATTGCGGAGTATGTGGATCTCGGAAAGGGGCGCAAGATGAGTGCTTCGCAATTCCTCCAGCAGTTCCTTTTTCCGCCCGCAAGACAAAATGACTACATCTACAAGCTTTCAGGCGGAGAGCGACGCCGACTTTATCTGTGTACGGTGCTTATGCGCAGCCCAAACTTCTTGGTGCTTGATGAGCCTACCAACGACCTTGACATAGTAACCCTGCAGGTGCTTGAGGAGTACTTGCGGCAGTTTGAGGGCTGTGTTATCATTGTCAGCCATGACCGTTATTTTATGGATAAGGTGGTGGATCACATTCTCGTATTCAAGGGTAACGGTGAGGTGAAGGACTTCCCTGGCAACTATACGCAGTATCGCAGCGAGGTGATGCCAGAGCCGGCAAAGCCGAAAGAAAGGACGGCGACTGTGCCTGTCGCAAAAGTTAGGGAAAAAACGTCAAGACGGAAGATGTCGTTCAAGGAACGCCAGGAATATGCGGCTCTCGAAGCAGATATTGCTGCCCTTGAAGCAGAAAAACAAGAAATCGTGGCTAAGCTCAGCGGTGCGTCAATCAGTGTGGACGAGATAACGGAACTGTCGAAGCGGTTGCCTGTCGTAGATGCCGTGCTTGACGAAAAATCCATGCGTTGGCTTGAACTCAGCGAACTTGAATAGTCCCAAAACGGCCTAATGACCGATTTGGGATGGTGTTATTGTGACAGTCTTTATTTTTGAATTGTGTGTTGTTGAATGAGCTGAGTCGGTTTATGGCTGTGGCATGTCGTCAATTAGGCGTAGGGCGAGATGGGATTCGAAGCCTCGCGAAACGGCGAAGGCAAGTAGCTTTCGGGTGTGCTTGCTGCGGTCAGACTCCTGAAGTCCTTGCGATTTGGCAATAAGCAGTTCTTTCAGTGTGGTTTGGTATTCGTCAGGGTCAATGAGTTCTATGGCTTGGGCTACGAGTGACGGTGTTATATGCTTCTGGTGCAGGGCTGCAGCAATTTTGTTTTTCCCCCAGCGGTTCAGGCTGAATTTGTCGTGAACAAAGGCTTGTGCATAGCGTTGCTCGTTTATAAAGTTCTCGTCAACAAGGCGGTCTGTTATGCTGTCGGCCGCATCTGCGGAAGCACCCAGCAGCATGGCTTTGCGCTTTATTTCTATGGGTGCATATTCGCATACGGAGCATCGGCAGGACAGTTTCTGGTATATTTCCTGCGTTGAAAGGGGCTTTTTCATTTTTTGCATATAATGAACCGTGGTTTGCCAAATGAGTCGTGTATGGTGGTCACCTCCGTGTAATTGTGGCTTTCAAGGAGTGCCGCTGTTTCTTTTGATAGCATATGGTTGATTTCTACAAGCAGATAGCCGTCTGTGTGAAGAGCCTGTTTCCCCCATGTTGCGAGTGCATCGTAGAATACAAGCGGATTATTGTCGTCAACGAAGAGTGCCAACTGTGGTTCGTGTTCAAGCACGTTAGGATCTATGCTGCCTTTCTCCTTACACATGACATAGGGTGGGTTGCTTGTTATCATGTTGTAGCGTGTGGGTGGATAATTGCCTGCCAATAGGTCAAGCTGGCAGAATGTTACTTCAGTGTCGTTGTATTCTGCGTTGAAATGGGCAATTCTGAGTGCTTCGGCTGAGATGTCGCATGCGTGGACGTCCCAGCACGGTCTTAGGTGCTTGATGGCTATGGCGATGCAGCCGCTTCCTGTGCAGGCGTCCATGATGCTGACTGTGTCTTCGGCATCAAATACGTTGGTGGCAATCTCTACAAGCTGTTCGGTTTCGGGTCTGGGAATGAGTACCGAGGGGGTTACTGTAATCGGAAGGTCGCAGAAGTCCGTCTTGCCTGTGATGTATTGTATCGGCTCGTGGTGCATAAGACGAACGATGACTTGCGTCAGGGCTTGTTTCTGTTCTGCCGTCAAGTAGCGTTCGATGCCAGCCAGTACTTTGGTGAGTGACATGTGCAGTATGTCCTCTATGATGATTCTTGCGAGAGCTTCGGCTTCGCGCTTATCATAGAGTGTGTTCAGTTTTGAGCAGATGTTGGTGTAAAGATTGTTCACGGCAGGCGGTTGGGCTTGTGTTACTGTTTGTGTCTGTAATGTGGTGGTCTTAAAAAAAACCGCAAGAAAGTCCGTTTGCCTTTCTTGCGGCTTTTTTGCTGATGTAGATTTAAATTTAAATCAGTATTGCCTTATGCGTCGATGTTAGCGTTGTTTGCATTTCTCTCGATGAAATCGCGACGTTGCTCGACATCATCGCCCATTAGCATTGAGAAAGTGTGGTCTGCCTCTGCCGCATTTTCGAGTGTGACTCGTTTGAGCAGTCGGTTTGCGGGGTTCATGGTTGTCTCCCAAAGTTGCTCTTTGTTCATCTCACCAAGACCTTTGTAGCGTTGTGTTGTTACGCCTTTTTCAGAACCGTGGTTGTATTTGCGCATAAACTCCATGCGCTGATTGTCGTTGTAGCAGTATTCTTCTGTCTGGCCTATTTTGCAGCGGTAGAGTGGCGGTGTGGCCAGATATACATAACCCTGTTCAATAAGGGCGGGCATATAGCGGAAGAAGAGTGTAAGTATCAAGGTGTTGATGTGGCGTCCATCGACATCGGCATCGGTCATGAGAATTACCTTGTGGTAACGGAGTTTGTCGAGGTTGACAGCTTTGCTGTCTTCGGCGTCAACTCCGAAGCGTACTCCGAGTGCCTGAATGATGTTGTTGACCTCTTCGCTCTCAAAAGCCTTGTGCCATTGTTGGCGTTCGACGTTGAGGATTTTTCCTCTCAATGGTAGGATTGCCTGAAACTGGCGTGAACGCCCCTGCTTAGCACTGCCGCCTGCCGAGTCTCCCTCGACAAGGAAGATTTCGCTCTCTGCAGGGTCTTTGCTTGAGCAGTCGGCAAGTTTGCCTGGCAGTCCTCCGCCCGACATAGGATTTTTGCGTTGCACGGTTTCGCGTGCCTTGCGTGCAGCAATACGTGCAGTGGCAGCAAGTATTACTTTGTCTACAATTATCTTTGCCTCCTTGGGATGTTCTTCAAGGTAGTTGGTGAGGGCTTCGCCTACGGCTTGGTTGACGGCGCCCATCACTTCGGAGTTGCCGAGCTTTGTCTTAGTTTGTCCTTCAAACTGCGGTTCTGCAACCTTGATGCTGATTACGGCAGTAAGACCTTCGCGGAAGTCTTCACCGGAAATCTCTATTTTGGCCTTCTCTATCTGCTTGGCGGCAGTTTCCTCTGCATATTTCTTTAGTACGCGAGTCAGTGCCGAGCGGAAACCTGCCAAGTGAGTACCGCCTTCAATGGTGTTAATGTTGTTGACGTAGCTGTGTAGGTTTTCGCTGAACCCTGTGTTGTATAGAAAAGCGATCTCAATGGGTATGCCTTCCTTTTCGGTTTTGATGTAGATGACATCTGGTATTAGCGGCGTACGCATGGAGTCTTGATAGCGCACGAATTCGCGCAGTCCCTGCTCGCTGTAGAATGTTTCGCTTCTGGGATTACCGTTTTCGTCCTTGTCGCGCAAATCGGTGAGCTTGATTGTCAGGCCTGCGTTAAGAAAGGCGAGTTCTCGCATGCGGTCGGCCAGAATGTCGTATTTGTACTCTGTGGTAATGAAGATTGAACCGTCGGGCCAAAACTGCTGACGTGTGCCTCTCAGTTTGGTTTCCCCTATTACCTTGACTGGGTAGAGGGGATGTCCGTAAGAGTATTCCTGCTGGTAGATTTTGCCGTCGCGGAATACTTGCGAGAGCATGTGAGTTGAGAGTGCATTGACACAGCTGACACCTACTCCGTGCAGACCTCCGCTGACTTTGTAGCTACCTTTGTCGAACTTGCCTCCCGCATGAAGCACAGTCATGACGACCTGAAGGGCGCTGACGCCTTCCTTCTCGTGAATGTCTACAGGTATGCCGCGGCCGTTGTCTTGAACGGTGATGGAGTTGTCTTCTCCAATGGTTACCTCTATATGGGTGCAGTACCCAGCGAGGGCTTCGTCTATTGAGTTGTCAACGGTTTCGTAAACAAGATGATGCAGACCTTTTTCGCTTATGTCGCCTATGTACATCGCTGGGCGTTTGCGGACGGCTTCGAGTCCTTCAAGCACTTGGATGTTGGATGCGGAATAGTTTTTCGTTCCTTCTTTTATATCTTCTGCCATGAGTTTGGATTAGTTGTGTATATCTGTACAAAGTTACTAATAATAATTGGAACAAAGGGGTGTTGTGGGGCAGAAAAATGGCTTTTTTATACAAGAAAACCCCTTGTTTGCATTAGGTGTTTGTTTTTGTTGCAAACAAGGGGTTTGATAAAATGTTACGGTGCTTGTGCACCGCAGTTTGAGTGCCAGTTGTTAGGGCTGTTATTCTATTGTCCAGATGTCGTTTGTTTCGAGCAGTTCTGCAAATGTGTGATATTTTTTCTGTTGCTTAACCTCTTCTATCTGCTGTGTGACACCATCATCGTAGGTAGGTGCTTCGACATCGCGTATAACGCCCAAGGCGATAGGAAAGTCTGGTCCTTCCATCATGGCCAGTTTGAGCTGCAAGGTGTTGTCTGGGCAGTGTGCATCGTGAACCAAGAGGTCTTTCTCGCTTATGCCGTTTTCGCCTATTTTTACTACCTTGATGCCAAATCCTTCCTGCATGAGTCCGTATTCGTTTTCTGCTCCGAATATCATGGGTTTGCCGTGTTCAAGATATATGGCGTTTTTAGCTCGTCCTTCTTTTGAGTAGACGCTGTCGTGTGTGCCGTTGTTGAAAATAACGCAGTTCTGCAGTATTTCGCATACGGAGGTTCCTTTGTGGCTGTGCGCCGCTTTAAGGACACTGATGGTGCCAGGCGCATCTGTGGCAACGGCACGTGCAAAGAAGTTGCCCCGTGCGCCAAAGCACAGTTCGGCAGGGCGGAAAGGGTCTTCCACTGTGCCGTAGGGGCTTGACTTGCTGACGAACCCTCGTGGCGAAGTTGGTGAATACTGCCCTTTGGTGAGACCGTAGATGCGGTTGTTGAGCAATATCATGTTTAGATTTATGTTGCGGCGGTTAGCGTGGATAAAGTGATTACCTCCGATGGCAAGCCCGTCACCGTCTCCGCTTATCTGCCATACTTCAAGGTTGGGGTTTGCCACTTTGCACCCTGTTGCGATGGCAGCGGCGCGTCCGTGTATGGTGTTCATGCCGTAAGTTGCCATGTAGTGCGGCAAGCGGCTGGAGCAACCTATGCCTGAAATGACTGCGTTGTCGCATGGTTTTACACCTATTTCCGCCAGTGCTTTGTGGAAAGAGGCAAGGAAGAAGTGGTCGCCGCATCCGGGGCACCATCTGGGCTGTCCTTTTTTAAAATCTGATGCTGTATATTCCATGATCTGTATACTCTTTGTTTGGTGTGAGGGGGTTATTTGTTGATGATGTCGTTGAATGCGGTGACAAGTTCGTTGACTACGAATGGTTGTCCTTTTACTTCGTTGTATTGGTATGGAACGAAGTTGTCTATCTTCATTCTAAGGAATGCAGCGAATTGTCCCATGTTTTGCTCTGCCACTACAACCTTGGGGTATTTTTTTAGAACCGCAGTTGTATTGGCGGGCAATGGGTTGATATATTTGAAGTGGGCAAGAGCTACTTTTTTGCCGCTGGCTCGCATAATGTCCATAGCTGCATGCAGATGTCCGTAGGTGCCGCCGAACCCTACTATGAGCAGGTCGGCACTATTCTCATCGCCAAGAACTTCCACATCGGGGACGGCTATTCTGTCAATCTTTTCTTGTCTCAGATGTGTCATGAGGTTGTGGTTCTCCGGGTCGGTTGATATCGCTCCGGTCTGGTTGTCCTTTTCAAGACCTCCGAGAATGTGTTCGAAGCCTTCTCGTCCTGGTATTGCCCAATAGCGGCTGCCTGCATCATTGCGCATGTAGGGAGTCCACGAACCCTTTAGTTCTTCTGGCACGAAAGGCGGCCTGATGGCAGGATAGGTGTTGAGGTCGGGCAGTCTGAACGCTCCGCTTCCGTTTGCAATGTATGCGTCTGTCATGAGAACAACAGGAGTCATGTGTTCGAGGGCAATTCGGCATGCGTTGTAAGCTGCGTCAAAGCAGTCGGCCGGAGAGGTGGCTGCAATGACTGGCATGGGGCTTTCGCCGTTGCGTCCGAAGAGTGCTTGGAGCAGGTCGGTTTGTTCTGACTTGGTGGGCAGTCCTGTTGCTGGCCCACCGCGCTGTACGTCAATGACTACGAGTGGCAGCTCCATGATAACAGCGAGGTTCATGGCTTCTGACTTTAGGCAGATGCCGGGTCCCGATGTGGATGTCACGGCCATTGCTCCCGCAAATGAGGCTCCGATGGCAGATGCGCAGCCTGCAATCTCGTCTTCGCATTGCACTGTTGTCACACCGAGTGACTTGTGCTTTGACAGTTCGTGTAGAATGTCGGTTGCTGGGGTGATGGGGTAGGAGCCGAGGTATAGTTTGAGTCCGGCTTTTTCGGCCGCAGCAATAAGGCCGTAAGCTGTGGCTTTGTTGCCTGTGATGTCCATGTAGCGTCCGGGCACTTTGCTCTTTGTTTCTATGCGATAGGTGTTAAGAGCTGTGCTGTGGGTGTTGTGGCCGTAGTCGTAGCCCGACTGTATAACCTTTATGTTGGCTTCAGCGAGAGCAGGTTTTTTGCTGAATTTCTCTCTTAGAAAATTGAATGCTATGTTGAGGTCGCGATCAAAGAGCCAGCATACAAGTCCAAGCGCGAACATGTTGCGGCACTTCAGAATGGCTTTGTTGTCCATGCCTGAATCTGCCAAGGTGTCCTTGACCATTTGGGTGAGCGAACAGCAGATGACGCGGTCGGGATCAATATTCATTTCCTCAAGATAGTTGTCGGTCTGGAAAGCGGCCTTCTTGAGGTCACTTGCTTGAAACGAATCGGTATCGATAATAATTGTTGCGTTAGGTTTGGTATGCTTGTATTGGGTCTTTAGGGCGGCTGCATTCATGGCTACCAATACGTCGCATTTGTCTCCTGGAGTGTAAACTTGTTCGGCACCCACGTGCACTTGGAAACCGCTCACGCCTGTAAGACTGCCTTGCGGTGCACGTATGTCGGCAGGGTAATTTGGGAAAGTGCTGATGCTATTTCCGACGGTTGCCGAGATGGTGGAGAAAATGTTTCCGGCTAATTGCATTCCGTCGCCGGAATCTCCTGCAAAGAGTACTACTACGTCTTTGATGTGTTCTATTTTCAAGCCTTCGCTCATGTCTGATAAAAGTTGGTTGTGTTAATGTGTTGTTTAAGGTGTTAGCAGGTCGCTTGCCCGAAAAATGCTTTGTGCAGGGCGGAAGTGTCATGTACGTCATTCGGTCAAGTAAACCGCAATATGCATGCAAAGGTACTTATTTGTTGTGAAGAAAGTGTGTGCTTGGCGTTTGTTTTTTGATGGCAGAGATAAAAAATGCATGCTAACCGTGTGTTTTCAATGTGAGTTTGTTCTTGTCGGGGCCAAATTGAAAACGGGGAATACAAAAAAATGGACAACTTTCCCAAGTTGCCCATCTCCTATGAAAAAAAATCAAATTATTGTGTGTCAGTCTTATGCGAGTTTGTTCACATGGAATGCAAGGCTTGATTTTATGTTAGAAGCCTTGTTCGGGTGAATGATATTTGTTTTTGCGAGTTTGTCCAACATCTTCTGTACCACAGGGAGTAGTTTTGTGGCTTCATCTTTGTCAGTTGTTGCGCGCAATTTACGTACAGCGTTACGCATTGTCTTTGCGTAATACTTGTTGTGTTCAGTACGTGTCTTTGTCTGACGTATTCTCTTGATGCATGAATTGTGGTTTGCCATCTTTATTTTAATTTCTTTTTGTTCAATGTTGTTAGTAGCCCGTAGGAGAGTCGAACTCCTCTTTAGAGAATGAAAATCTCTCGTCCTAGCCGATAGACGAACGGGCCATCGCAAAAGTTGGCTTGATGCCTTTTTCGATTTTGCGGTGCAAAGGTATGGCTTTTATTTTAATCTGCAAAAGTTTTTTTCAAGTTTTTTTGATTTGTATTGATATTCCGCTGTTATGGTATCTGTTTGTAGTGTATTTCCTTAATTTTAACCCAATTCTGTTGTTAGGACTTATTGTATTTTGATTTTTTAGAAGAGCAGATGTTGCTTGTCTTTTTAGGGAATAATAGCGGGCTATTTTGAGCTAAAAACAAGCATTGGGTACCTTATAAAAACAAAAGGCAATAATAAACAGATGTCATTTACGAAGTAACAAAAAAGATATGATTTACGACCTTATGGCCGTTTTGGGTTTAAGTAATTCATTGACAATGTCCAATGATTTGACATCGGGAAACCCTGTGATGTGTAGTTTGTAGTAAGTTGTAATAATCTTGAGTGCTCGGAATCTCTGCTGGTGTGTTGTCTTAACGAGGTGCATGTTTGAGTAGTTCAGACTCATGAACAACGGAATGTATTGTGCGTCGTTGGGACACAGATAGTAGTTGTGGCTTGGACGTGTTGGGGTGAACTCTGCATTTTGCAGGTCGAAGAATGGGTATGAGGATGGGTTATCGGTGTTTGGGTGAAATCCTAATTGGCAGATAAGCCTGATGAGGAAAGTTATGTTGAAGTTTGAGAAGTGTCCGCTCGCATTGTCAAGCCATCGCAGCGAGTCGGTAATAAGGTCATAAAGGTCTCCCTGGTGTTCCTGCTTGGTGGAGTGGTACAGTATTTCTGAGAGAAGCGATGCCATTATGTTTTTCTGCGGGTGGTAGGGTATAGAAGTGTATGGTTGGAGTACACTGATGCTTGACATGTGTTGAAGTCTTTTGGTGTTTTTGTGCTCCCACTCAACCGAGATGGAACTTAGTGGCTGTAGCAGTGCGGACTGGATACCTGCCTTAGATGTCTTTGCCCTTTTAATCGCGAAGGCGACGCTTCCCATTTGCCTGGTGTACAGATTGACGATTAACGTGGTGTCATTGAGCGTTATACGGTTTAATACTATGGCAGGCGAGCTGATAAGCATGTGTTTTTTTAGGAGAATTTCCGTCGGAGGGGGCGAAGCAATAATTTTGCGTGGTTTTATTTTTTTATTGTTGCAGAAAGTATCCTTATATCCTCCAAGGGACGGTCGTTGCTGTCGGTGTCGACTTGTTGTATGGCGTTGACTGTTTCTGTTCCTTTTATCACTTCTCCAAAGACGGTGTATGAGCCGTCAAGGTGTGGAGTACCCCCATATCGCATGTAGTGTTTCTTTATGTTTTCGGGGAAAGTGATGCTGCCATTTGAGTGCTTTTCTATGGCGTCGGTAATGTTGTTTATCTCTTCTTTGGTAAAGGTCTTTCCCCATACGATGTAGAACTGGCTTCCCGAAGAGTTTCTGTCGGGGTTGGTTATATCGCCTTCGCGTGCTGCTGCCAGAGCCCCACGTTTGTGGAACAGCACCGGGAAGCGGATTTCAGCGGGAACAGTGTAGCCGGGGCCTCCCTCTCCGAGGGCTTTGCCTTGAGGGGCTTCCTTAGAGTCGGGGTCTCCTCCCTGTATCATGAAGTCTGCGATTACACGATGAAACAGAAGGTTGTCGTAAAACTTCCCGTTTATGAGTTTGATGAAGTTGTCGCGGTGCAGAGGGGTTTCGTTATATAGTTCTATAGTTATTTTTCCCTTTGAGGTGAGCAGTTCTACTGTGGTACGCTTTTCTTTCTTGGCGTTAGCCGTCAAGGAGAGGACTACAGCAAGTGTGACAAAAAGAAGTTTTTTCATTGTGTGGTGTGTTTTTGATGTCATCTGATGCCTTCGTCAGATTGAAACTCCGTGTTGTTAACAACAGTCTGCTTCTCTGGTAGGTCTGTGTTATGGTCTGTTGCGTTACCGGCTTCTGCGGCTGGTTGGCGTTGCTTTGCAAAGCGGCTGACGCTTATCATCATGCCGAAGTAGATGGAGGTGACAAGGATGGAGCTTCCTCCGCGGGAGATAAGTGGCAGAGGTTGGCCTGTCACTGGAATGAGTCCGACTGCCACGCTCATATTGACAAGTGCCTGTATAACGATAAGCATGGCAAGCCCCAGAACTACAAATGCCGGGAAATTGCGTTCACACCGATTGGCTATGCGGCTGGCTCGGAACAATAATATAATGTACAGAAAGACAACCGCTGCCCCGCCTACAAGTCCGAGTTCCTCAATAATTATTGCAAAGATGAAGTCAGAATAGGCCTGTGGCAGGAAGTCACGCTCTTTTGAGTTGCCGGGTCCGCATCCTATTATGTTGCTCTTGGCTATGGCTATCTTGGCATGCCCCACTTGGGGCTCCTTCTTTATGTCGAATCCCCATTTTTTTACAATAGAGTCTCCGCTCTCTTCTGTCTTGTCTCTTTCAGAGCCGGCAAACCTGTCGATGCGTGCGGTAAAGTTGCTGAGGCGGTGAAGCATTGGGGCATGTTCTACAATCTTGTCAATGGGCAAAACCTTGACGGCACCAACAAACACCGCACCGATGACTGCAAGAACGCAGAAGAGTTTACCTATCTGTTTCATGGGAACTCTGCCGAAGACCATCATTAGTACGACAGTGAGAAACAGAATGAAGGCGGTGGAGAAATTCTCTATGAAAATCAGGAAGCAGGTGATGATGGTGAATATAAGTATGTATTTAAATGCGTGACGGTCTGTTCCCTTTTTGGTTTGATAGGTGGATAGTATTATTGCGACAATCACGATAAGTGACCCTTTCGCAAATTCCGAAGGTTGGAATTTAATCCCGAAGAGATTTATCCAGCGCGCTCCGTCATTTACTTTTTCACCAAAGAGGGGAAGAAAAGCTAACAGGAGTGTAAAGAGAATCCAACCAGGGGCCCATAGTTTGAACCACCTGCATGGTATGTTGTGGAATATCCATACCAGTACAAAACCGATCATGAGAAACTTAAAATGACCGAACACTGTTGTTAGTATTCCGTTTTTCAGGGCAAGCGCACTTGCCGCACTGTACACTTCGATAAGTGAGACGGCGGCCAGAATAAAGAAGATGGCCCACAAGGTTCTGTCGCCCTGCAGTGCAAACAGTTGTTTTAGTGAAGACTTGCTTGATGGTAATGTCATGAGACTGTTCTAAGGTGGTGGGGTGAATTTCTCTGGTCAGTGGTTGCGGGCTGTCAGACTATTTTTGAAACGCAGTCTTTGAACTGTTCGCCACGGTCTTCCATGTTGTGGAAGAGGTCGAAACTTGCACAGCACGGACTAAGCAGCACTGTGCAGCCCTCTGTTGCGAAGCTGCGACATGCCTTCAGGCAGTCGGCCATTGAATGTGTGTCGGCAACGGGTATGCCTATAGAGTCAAACGATGCGTGAAGCTTGGAGTTGTCTGCGCCGAGGTAGACCAATGCGCAGCATTTCTCTTTTACAAGGTTGTAGATGGCTGAATAGTCATTGCCTTTATCCTTGCCGCCTAAGATAAGCACGATGGGAGAATTTATGGCTTGCAGGGCAACGTGACAGGCATCTACGTTGGTAGCCTTGGAGTCGTTGATGTATGTTATACCATCTTTTACTGCAACTTTCTCAAGCCGGTGTTCCACGCCAGGGAAGTCTTTGAGGCAATGACGTATGGTTTGTTCATCGGTACCTATGCTTTTGGCGGCAAAGTAGGCCGCCATTGCGTTGCGGCGGTTGTGGATGCCAGGTTGCGAGAACTCCAGTTCAAGGCGTGTGAAGTCGTCGTCGCAGAAACCGCACAAACTTGGATTACCTTTGGCTGCCGGCCGTGAAGATGGGGTGGGGGCTTCTGCGATGGTGCTTTGGAGTCGTTTGAGTTCCTGTCCGATATGTTCGTCCTGCTTCCAATATATGAACACATCTTCTGGGGTCTGGTTCTGTATGATGCGCATTTTGGAGTCTATGTATCGCTGCATCTGGAATTGGTAACGGTCGAGGTGGTCGGGCGTGATGTTCATCAAAACACTGACATCTGCCTTGAAGTTGTACATGTTGTCAAGCTGGAAACTCGACAGTTCTATGACATAATAGTCGGTCTTGTCTTCCAGCACCTGAAGAGCAAGGCTTCTGCCTATGTTGCCTGCAAGGCCTACGTTGTACCCCGCCTTTTTGAGTATATAAAATATTAGCGAGGTGGTGGTGGTCTTGCCGTTGGAGCCGGTGATGCATATCATCTTTGCTTTGGTGTAGCGTGAGGCAAATTCCATTTCACTGATAACGGGAATGTGCTTGCCTATGATTTTCTTCATGACAGGTGCCTCATCGGGTATTCCTGGACTCTTCAGCACTTCGTCGGCATCAAGAATCAATTTTTCAGTATGCCCCGAGTCCTCCCACTTGATGCCATGGCTATCAAGCATTTGTCGATAATTGTCTTTGATGATGCCAAAGTCCGAGAGGAATACGTTGTATCCCTTTGCTTGTGCAAGAATGGCTGACCCTACGCCGCTCTCGCCTCCTCCCAATATCACTAATTTCATATGTGTTATCTAATTTTAAGCGTTATGATTGTGGCAGCCGCCAAAATTATCGTTATAATCCAGAAGCGTAATGTGATTTTTGCTTCATGGAAGGCGTTGTGAGGCCAGTTCTTGAACACGTATGTGCATGAACTGTCCATCTGCTCTGGTAGCACTCGGAAGTTGTCGTGAATTGGTGTGCGCTTGAATAGTCGGCGCTTTATTCCGCAACGTTTGCCGAGCTTGAAGTATTCCACCTGAAGGATTACGCTCAGGCTTTCTATCAGAAACACTCCGCACAGTATCGGAACAAGCAGCTCCTTGTGAATTATAATGGCGAGTACTGCTATTATGCCTCCGATGGAAAGGCTGCCTGTGTCACCCATGAAGATTTGTGCGGGGTAGGCGTTATACCAGAGGAAACCGATCAAAGCGCCGACAAAAGCGCAACTGAATACTACAAGTTCTTCAGACCCTGGTACATACATTATATTAAGGTAGCCCGCATATTCGATGTGGCTGGACACATAGGCCAAGATTCCGAGTACTACGCCGATGATGGCGGAGTTGCCTGCTGCCATGCCATCCATTCCGTCATTCAGATTGCACCCATTGCTTACGGCTGTGACCACAAGGATTGTAATCATGACAAAAAGAATCCATCCGCCTAATTCCTTATAGTCATCACCAATGAATGACATTAGTTCGCTGTAGTTTAGATTGTTGTTCTTGAAGAATGGAATGGTGGTCTGTGGAGACTTGACCGCTTCACTCTTGTGTACGACGTTAGTAATCTGTCCGTTCTTGACTACTTCTATGTTTTGGCGTATCACAGCATCTGGGCTGAGGTAAAGCGCAAGCCCCACGATAAGGCCAATGCTAACTTGCCCGATTATTTTGAATTTGCCGTGCAGTCCGTCTTTTTTCTTCCTGAAAATCTTGATGTAGTCGTCAGCAAAGCCAAGAATTCCAAGCCAGACTGTTGTTACAACCATCAGAATGAGATAGATGTTGCGAAGCCTTCCCAAAAGCAGGACTGGCACCAGAATGGAAACCAGAATGATAATTCCTCCCATAGATGGTACTCCGGCTTTTTTTACCCCATAGGGGTCAATTTTAGCATCACGCTGTGTCTCGCTTATGTGGTGGCGCTTCATCCAACGAATGAAGTATTCGCCGAACCATGCAGATATCACCAAGGCAAGAATGAAGGCAAGCAACGAACGAAACGAGATGTAAGACCACATTCCTGACCCCGGTATGCCAACTTTTTCGAGCAGTCTAAATAGATAGTATAACATGACTTGTGGGTTAGTGTGTTATTATGTTGAATGGTTTGAGCTCAGAGGTTGAAAGCATCTCTGACGACTTCTCTGTCATCAAAGTGATGCTTGACTCCCTTGACAATCTGGTAGTCTTCGTGACCCTTGCCGGCAATGAGAATTACATCTCCGGGCTTTGCTATTAGGGTTGCTGTGCGTATTGCCTCTCTGCGGTCAACAATCGACAGTACGTGAGGTTGTTGTTCGGGGGTGATGCCTGCCAGCATGTCGTTGATGATGTCTTGCGGTTCTTCGAAGCGTGGGTTGTCGCTGGTTATGATTACTTTGTCGCTTAGCCTCGCGGCAATTGAGGCCATTTGTGGACGTTTGCCTTTGTCGCGGTTGCCTCCGCATCCACAGACGGTAATAACCTCTCCTTTTCCGCATAGCACTTCGTGAACGGCCTTAAGTACGTTCTCGAGTGCGTCAGGAGTGTGGGCATAGTCGACGATGGCTGTCACGTTGTTTGTGGAACGGATAGCTTCAAATCTTCCTGACACAGAATTGAGCGTGCTGAGCACGGTAAGCACCTCTTCGGGGTCTTTGCCGAGCATTATTGCGGCACCATAGATGGCAAGGATGTTAGACACGTTGAACTTGCCTATCAATGGCACGTGAACCTCGCTGCCGTTGATGTCGAGCAGCATGCCGCTGAATGTCATCTCAATTATACGGGCGTGAAAGTCGGCCATGCGTGTCTGCGAGTAAGTCTTGATGGTGGCTTTGGTGTTCTGTACCATGATTAGGCCGTTCTTGTCATCAGCATTTGTAATGGCAAATGCTCCATTGTCGAGTGAGTCAAAGAAAGCCTTTTTGGCGTTACGGTAGTTCTCAAAGGTCTTGTGGTAGTCAAGATGATCGCGTGTGAGGTTTGTAAACAGTCCTCCTGCAAATGTCAGTCCGCTGATGCGTTTCTGCTGTATGGCGTGGCTGCTACACTCCATGAATGCATATTGGCATCCTTCTTTTGCCATTTCGCCCAATAGCTGGTTGAGGGTGATAGGGTCTGGGGTTGTTTGCTCGGTAGGGTATGGTGTGTCTTCAATATAGTTGCACACTGTAGAGCACAGACCGCATTTGTATCCCATTTGTCTGAACATCCGGAAAAGCAGTGTGGCAATGGTTGTTTTCCCGTTGGTGCCAGTCACGCCAACGAGTTTCAGTTTTGATGTTGGGTCACCGTAGAAGTGGGTGGCAATCTTGCCTACTGCATCTTCCGTGTCGGCAAGTTGTATGTATGTGACATCTGGTGTTATCTCTGTCGGCATCTGTTGGCAGACGATGGCAGAGGCTCCCTGTTCTATGGCCTTGCCGATATACTTGTGGCCATCGGTCTGGGTTCCGCATACGGCAATGAACATGTCACCTGCTTTCACTTTACGTGAGTCGATGTTTACTCCTGTGATGTCAGGATTGTTGTTTCCTGTAATGCTCAGGGGCGTGACTTTTCTAAGTAGTTCCTGTAGTTTCATCTCTTGATTGCTGTGGTGTGTTATGTTGTTGTTTTCCTTTTTGCCGAGTCGTTTTTCAGCGAGTCTTTGCTGTGTGGTTTTATGGTGTCGTTGACCATGACGGCTGTCTTTGATGCGGTTTTACGTTTGTTCGTACAGCCGAGAGTTAGTATGATTTGCTCGTTTGCCTTGATGACGTGTCCTGGCGGCAGGCTTTGCGAGACTACCTTACCTGTTCCGTAGAATCTTACCTTGAGATGTCGCTTTTCCAGCAGAAACAGAGCATCTCTTGGACCCATGCCGGTGAGGTCAGGGACAGTTTTGTCGGCAAGTTTCTTTATTTCTACCTTCGCATGGTTGTCTGCAATTTCCACTTTGCCCATCGGGTTGACCATTCCTGTGGAGTTCCAGTTGGCAGGTATTATGAAGCCAAGGTCGCTGAGAGCCCTACTTGAATAAAGCAGGTTTGTGAAGTCGAGTTCTGGTGGGATGGAGTGTATGGAGTCAACATAGTCGTTGATGGTATATCGATTGCCTTGCGACATTACAAATTCGGCAATTTGCCTGAATACGGGGCCGCACATTCCTCCGCCCGAACCACTGCCTTTTTTGCGCATACATACTACGCAACTGTATCTTGGGTTATCAGCGGGAAAGAAGCCTGCAAATGTAATAAGGTGTTCTCCCATGTGGTCTTTTTCCTGCACCCTCGCTGTGCCGGTCTTGCCTGCCACCTGAAAGAACGGTGACCCTGCGGCACCGCCAAGTCCATCGCTCACTACCCACTTGAGGCATTGGGTGATATCATTAACCGTTTTTTGCGAGCACATGTGTTCCTTTATGGCTCGTGGTGGATAATTTCGAATTACGTTGCCGTCGCGTGTGACGTGTGTCACCAGCCTTGGTCTCATCATTCTGCCTCCGTTGGCAATGCCGTTGTAGAATGAAAGCAGGCTTATTGGCGGCACCATGGTTGAGTAGCCGATGCTCATTGAGGCCATTGATGATGCAGACCAATATTCTCCCATGCTCTTCGGACTTGGAATCTTGGCTGTAGTATAGCCCGGAATGTCAAGGTGCATGTCTTCGGCAATGCCAAGTTTTACGACGTCATCGCAAAACTGCTGTTCGTTGGCTTTGCTGCCTCCATAGGCCTTGGTAATGAGTTTTATGACACCCACGTTGGACGAATAGCCCAGAATTTCGGGCAGGGTGATAATCTTGTTGCTTTTGTGAGATGCGTCTTTGATGGTGTGTCCGCCAACGGTGATGGCGCCACTTGTGCAGTCTGCGGTGGAGTTGATGTTGATACGTCCAGACTCAAGGGCAGCGGTCATTGATATGGTCTTAAAGACAGAACCGGGCTGCATGAGTTGGCTTACCGCATAGTTGCGTATGTCGCTGTATGTTCCTTCCACTACCCTTTCCATATTTGCCATGGCTTTGATGTCACCAGTCTTGACTTCCATTAGTATTGCCACACCATACATTCCGTCGATTTCTTTCAGTTTCTGCACGAGTGCGTTCTCGCAGAAGTCCTGCATGTTAACATCAATGGTGGTATGGAGGTCCGCCCCTGCCACCGCTTGACGGTCTACTACTGGCAGATACATGTTCATGGTTTTTACCTTGTGAGCCAGGCCCGGTGTGCCGCTTAGAAGTGAATCAAACTGCTTTTGCAATCCTGTGACGCCGTGTCCGGTCTCTCTATTCACGTCTCCCAATGTGCGTGCAGCAAGTGAACCGAACGGTTTCTCTATCTTCTTCTGTTCATCGGTGTGTAGTCCTGTCAAGTTGCGTGAGAGGTTGAAGAACGGCAACTTCTCAATTTCCTTATAATCAAGATATTTAATTCTTTTTGGATAGATGAGCCAATGTCGACTTCTTCTCTCGTGGCCTTCCAGAAGACGTTGCTTATACCAAGAGACAGATTTGTCGGGCAGAATTCTGTTGAGCCCCATGGCGATGCTGTCTATTTTGTTGAAGAAGAGGGAGTCCTTCCTATGTAGGAACTTCTGTTTGGTGACGGAATCCTCACAATATATGTTGTAGTCCATATAGAGTTTGTATTCGGGCACATAAGTTGCGAGTAGCTGTCCATCGGCGGAAATGATATTGCCGCGGTTCACTGGTATGGGTGTACTCTTGATGACACATGTCTTGGCAATTTCTGCCCACTTTGTTCTTTCCGCAAACATGGTGTAGGCCGCACGCCCCACGATGATTATTCCTAAAATCGTGAGGAGTATGGATATGACCATATATCTTCTGATGACCTGTTGGTTGGGGAAAGTCTTCATCTGTAGTGTTATCTTCTTTTTGCTTGCTGGTGCGTTGGGACTTAATTGCTTTCTGTAATGATGGCTGGCTGCTTTTCAGATGGGGCGATGGTGTTTTGTGGGTTTGCTTCGAGTTGCTCCATGATGGTGCTTCGCCGACAATTTCGCATAAGTTCAGATGAGCGTGCCATGGCGTTGTAATGCACTTCCTTCAGTCTGTCTTTCAGTTTGTTGTTACGTATCATCTGTTCTTGGGCGTAATACCTGTTGCTTACGTATACAAATGCCAATACGACAAGCATTACAAGCCACAGGATATGTCTTCGAAGCCATTTTGTGGTCAGAATATCACCTCTGAGAATATAGAAGAAGCTGAAATCCGTTTTTTCGCCTTCATCGTCTGTAAACGATTCTATGAGTTTGCGGTGGGCGGCTTTGCTGTCAAGTTCCTCTTCGTCTTCTTCGTCCTCCGTGTTGTGCTCGGTTGGCGTAGCTTCCGGCATTATCAGTGGAATGAGTTGTTCTTCCTCCTGATTTGTAGTGTATCTGTCTTCTGTGTTGTCGTTCTCCGTCTTTTTCATAGGGGCTCTATATTTTTTCGGCCACCCTCAGCTTTGCGCTGCGGCTGCGCGGGTTGTTTTGTTGTTCTTCGTCAGACGGAACTATCACCTTGTTGTTTACGGCCTTGAGGGGTTTGATGACGTTTCCGTAGAAGTCTTGGTCTATCTTGCCCTCTATGTTGCCTGTCTTTATGATGTTCTTAACCATTCGGTCTTCGAGTGAGTGGTAGGTCAGCACTACAAGTCTACCTCCAGGTTTGAGCAGCTGCACGGCTCCCATGAGCATTTCTTTAAGTGCGTCCATTTCGTGGTTGACCTCAATGCGCAGCGCTTGGAAAATTTTTGCAAGGTCCTTTTTGCGGCGTGTTTTATTGGTGGTGCGTTCAACGGTGTTAAGGAAGTCGTTGACAGTCAAGATTTCGTGTTTGCTGCGCTCCCTGACGATGGCGTTTGCTATCTGCCGTGAATTATGCAGTTCGCCGTAGATGTAGAAAATCTGTGCAAGCAGCTCTTCGCTGTAGGTGTTGACCACCTGTGAGGCTGTCAAGGCGGCCTTGCTGTTCATGCGCATGTCAAGTGGGCCGTCTCCTCTGAATGAAAAGCCCCGTGTGGGGTCGTCAAAGTGATGGCTTGACACTCCGAGGTCTGCCAACAGACCGTCAATGTGTGTCACGCCATAGTAGCGCATCCAGTTCTTGAGAAATCTGAAGTTGCTGTATATCAGAGTGAAGTTGCTGTCGGTAGGTCTGTTGTTGAAAGTGTCGGTGTCCTGGTCAAAACTGTACAAGTGGCCGCTGCCATGCATGGCCTGCAGCATGGCGCGCGAGTGGCCTCCTCCGCCGAAGGTCACGTCAACCCAGTTGCCGCCCTCTTTAATGTTAAGGGCATCAATGCAGGGCTGCAGAAGAACTGGTGTGTGATAGTTCGTTTCGGAACTCATGGCGTGAGTGGGTTAAAGGGTTTGGCGTGGGGTCATGATTTCTTGAATAGCCTGAGCAAAGTCGCTGTCACTTGCCTGTTGTGCCAGTTGTTGTGTGCTCCATATCTCAATGGTGTTGTCCATTCCGACAAACGTAACACAATTCTCAATGTTGGCCATGCGCAGATATCTTTTTGGAATCAGCATGCGTCCGTTACTATCGAGTGATACCCATTCTGCATCGGTTACGTATTTACGCATCACGGCCTGTTCGTCTTTGTTCCACATGCTGAGTCGTGACCGTAGCTTGTCGAGCCTGCTGTACCATTCAGTCTCGGTATACAGCACAAGGCAATCTTCGAATATGTCCTTGCGCATCACAAGTTTCATCTCGCCGGAACTGCCAGCAATTTGCTGCAGGCTGCGGCGAAAGCTGGCAGGTATGAAAACCCGCCCCTTGCTGTCAAGCTTGGCCTCTATGGTGCCGATGAAACGCATTCTGTTCTTTGTTTATAATGTGGTTTGATGGTCAAAATTACACATTTCCCCACAATTCCCCACATAATTCCATAATAATTTTTCAACTTTCTTCTTGTATTTCTAAAAAAAAGTTGTAATCAGTTGTTTTTCAGCCTTAAAAAGCAAAGAGTCTTGAGGTGGGGAATTGTTCTGCGTGACATTCAAAAAATGATAGGGGCAGTGTCAAGCAACCCGACGTTCCAATCTGGGTTGAGCGTCAGATTTATGCTTCGTTTCCGCAGGTAATAGGGGCGTTTGATAAGGTTGAGGCTGGATGGCAAAGCGTTTAGTCTCAAACGAAAAAAAATGAAGAAAATCCTCTTTTTACAATAAGAAAATGCTAATTTTGCAAAATAATATCACTACTGTCCCGTTAAAGTGGACTAATCGGTCTTTGAAATAATTGAATTACAGT
>USTH01000027.1 GCA_900557555.1 uncultured Prevotellaceae bacterium
TGGCGGTCATTAGAAAATGACAAGATTTTTTCTAATGACCGATTTGGGATAAAGCGAAGCAGGTGGTGAAAAAGGAGATTTCTCCTTCAAGGGCTATTGGCAGGTCGAAGACATCATCGCGCGATAAGGACTTGCAGAAACGCTATGATGCAATGATGGGCCCTGGAATCAACCGCAATGCGGAAGATACTCCACCGACTGTTCCTATACCCGATCAGACCACTGCTCTGCTTGAGCCTCTGGGCTACCCTCTTGATGAAAAGGAGGGGCGCAGTGCAGGCAAGATAGTGTTGCCTCCTCTTACGGTCAAGGGGCAAGAAAAATGGGAGGAGACTCTGCCGTTTGTCAACAGCTTCACAAACAAGCGCCTGTTTGACGAATTTGTGGCCCTCAAGCAATTTATTGAAGACCATCCTACCAGTGAATTCTGGCCTTTGTCAAGCAGAATAGAGAGATTGTCAGAAGAGTTGTATGCGCGTTGCGAAGCTCTTGATAAATATGTAGAGGCATACAACGAGTCTAAGGACGAAGACAAGACTGCGGAATATGAATGGGGAAAGACCAATGCACGTAACGATGTGGTGCGTGTTATTGGCGGTGATGCCTACAAGCGTGTTGTACGTTCGCCCATTGACGTGTATTTCACTTCGACCGGTAAAGGTCAGGTGCACGTGGCTCCTGAGACTGAGCAGTTCTTTAATGCTCACGGCGGATGGTCTGGCGCTACTACTGTGGCGTGGACTAAGTGGGACCCGGAGCCTAATAAAGGAAAGGCCAAAACCAGTGTAGAGGGGCAGCAGGCCGTAGTGAACTATACCAACAACGCTGGGGCGCAGGTAGACCTTAATGGGGTGATATATTATCTCCACAACAAGGGAAACGGTGGCTATGCCATAGCGCATGAATGTAATAAAGTGGCGGTGAGAGGCAAAGACATGGTCATTCCGCAACACATTGACTTAAATGGTCGCAAATATCCAGTTATTCATCTGGTTGGTGGCTTGTTTAACGGTGCAGAGATAAAGTCTGTCACCCTTCCGGAGGGATTGACGGAGATACAGGGTCAGGTGTTTCGCAACACGTTAATCACCGAAATCATTATACCGTCAACCGTTGTGAGGGTAGGTGGCAGCGCCTTCAGTGGTTGCAAGCGATTGTCTAAAGTGGTGTTCCTGCCAAAGAAGATGGAGATTGTAGACCGTGAAGCCTTTGCCGGATGTACCTCGCTGACATCTGTTCATCTGCCAGCTTCTGTGGAGAGGCTTGGCGACGGAGTATTTAAGGAGTCGGCAGTGTCTGATGTGGTTCTTCCGCAAAACATCACCTGTATAAACTCTAATATGTTTGAAGGTTGCAAGTCGCTCAAGACGTTGCAGGTGCCCACAACAGTAAAAACCATTGAAGGCGGCGCTTTCATGGAGAGTGGCCTGACTTCCATAGAAATTCCATCTGTCACTGCAATTGACGAGTGGGCCTTCAATAATTGCAAGAGCCTTAAATCGGTGGTTCTGAACAAGGCTCTGAAAGAGAATTTCTTCATGGAGGCATACCAGGCGTTTGATGGGTGTACGTTGTTGGAAATCAAGCCCGACACCAAGGAGCTATACTACCCGGCAGGTTTCAAATTCGTTGAATTTAAGTAGGAAGCAAGTGTTGGGGTGTCGCCGATAATTGCAGCAGAAGAAAGTTTTTCTTCTGATTAAAGAGAAATTGCAAATGCCATGAAATATGTTGTTTTTAACCGACGCAATGAAGTGTTGCGCATTCCTATGGGCAAGGCCATGTTTTTCGAGTCATACGGAAACTATTGTTATGCCGTATTTCCCAACAATCAGAAGGTCGTTTTGCCTGTTGGACTAAGCCAGGTGGAGACAATCATAGCACGTCGCATTGTTGATGACATGCCTACATTTATGCGCATAGGCAAGCGGTTTATTATCAATATGGACATGGTGGCACAGGTGGACCTCACAAAGCAGCAACTTGTGTTGTCGGATTTTGACCACCCTGACAGTTTTGCTATACCTTTGTCGAAGGAAGCACTCAGGCAGGTGAAGGAAATCTATTCTAACGAGCAAAACTAATATACCATTATGAATATAGGAGAATCTCTTATCGTGGGACGCATGGGCAATCAGCCGTTGCCCATTGCTGACGTGTCGGTTAGTCCGCAACACGTCAAAATAACGCGAACCACTTCCACTGACTACCAAATCGAGGATCTTGATTCGGCAAAGGGAGTCTTTGTGTTTGGTTTCAGGGTACAACGCAAGACCATCAAGGAGAACACGCCCTTTTTGCTTGGTGGCTATAAAACCTCCGTTCAGCAATTGCTCCACGACCCCAGCAAGGTGGACCTTGCACAGATTTGGAATGACTACGATAAGCAAAAACGCATCTGGGAACGTTACTCTATGCTGGTCAATTCCATTCGTATGATAGTGCCGGTTATAACCATTGCTTTGACTATGGTGTTGGGGCAGAATATTGCGATTCAGATAAGTGTTATAGTAGCGATTACTGCCGTCGTGATGGTGGCTACCGAATCGCTCAACAAAAAGAAGAATATTAAGATTGCTGAGCTCAACTTGGAGTTGCAGCGGATCTACCTTTGTCCCCATTGTCAGAAGTTCTTGGGCTTTATTCCTTATAAAGTGCTTAAAGCACACAGATACTGCCCCAATAATACGTGTGGCGTTCCGTTGCCTTAACAGAAAGGTATAGGCGTTTAGCATGGGTTAGGGGTGTCTTGCCAAATTGTTTTTGACTGATACCATAAGATAGCTGTATTCTTTAAGTTTAGATAGTGCCCATGCTGCGCTCCGGGTCGTAAAGTAAGATTGAATACCAGCTTAATAACCGTTTGAAATGAGAAAACTCATTATTACCCTTGTGTCTGTGTGTTGCGTTGCAACATTGTCAGCACAAAACATCTATGTGTTGTCGGTAGGAATTTGCAACTACAAATACATACGTGGACTGAAGCAAACTGAAGCAGATGCCAAGGCTATGGCCGCTCTTTATAACACTCACACACCTCATGTCCGTTTACTATTGGGAAAAGAAGCCACCCACAACAATGTGTTGGCGGCTTTGGGCAAAGTGTGCTCTCTGGCAAAGGATAACGACATTGTGGTGTTTGTCTTTAGTGGTCATGGAGCCAAAGGTGGATTGTGTGCCTACGACACAAAACAGAACAATCTCATTACCTATAGCGAGGTGCAGAGAGTGATGCGCACTTGTAAGGCAAAGAACAAGCAGATGTATATTGACGCCTGCTTCTCGGGCGGGTTACGTTCTTCGTCGGCAACATCCGCACGAAGTACCTTTAAAAACTCCAGCGTAATGCTTTTTCTGTCTTCGCGCAACAACGAGACCAGTCGTGAAAATCCCTATGGTGCTAATGGTGTCTTTACCACCTATCTGCTGAAGGGAATGAAAGGTGGAGCCGACGTAAACCGCGACAGACTTGTAACGGCTCGTGAACTGTTTGACTATGTCTCGGCAAAAGTTGCAAAAGCCACAGCCAACAAGCAACATCCCGTGATGTGGGGCAAATTCCCTGATGAACTCCATGTCCTCAATTGGAACAAAAAAACGTCAGCTCACTGATATGTAATGTCTGTGTTAAACATAGTAGTTTCTCTCGTTATGTTGGCATTGCCAGAGGCGTTTTGCCATTTGTTCAACAATGGCTGTTTCTTGTTTTTTGGGGAGGAGAAGTGAAAAATGTAAGGACGCAATTTCGTCATTTATGGAGCATGTTTTGTCCTTTGAACCAAAAAAGATTTGGTTGTAGGGAAAATGCTTGTTATTTTTGCTTCATAATTATTAAACAAACTAAAATTATTACGTATGAAACCGCAAGATGATACAAAATTCGTTCCGGGAAATAAAAACGATATAGGTGGGAGAAAAGAAAAAACGCCTATTGATGCTGATGGCATAAAGATAGCTGCCGGAGCTGTGGCTGGCGTGGCAATAGGTGGTGGCGCTGCTTATGCAGCAAGTGAGTTTCTGGGTGGCGATGCCGTTGAGGCCGAAGCTAAAACTGCCGAAGCTCCCAAAGTCGACAGTGAAGCGAAGCAAACAAAGGCTACAAATGCCGAAGAGGCTAAGGTTGATGCTAATGCCAAGGAACATATCGAACAACATCGCATAAGTCCGCAAGAACAGTTCTACAAAGATAACGAAGTCAAGATAAACACCATTGAGACTACCACCGATGCCAGTGGTCAGGTGCGCCATGTGGCTTCGGGCGCTGTTGATGGTCATCAGGCAGTTTTTGTGGACGATGGTCAGGGCAATGCTCAGGTTGCCATTGTTGACCATAACGACAATGGTCAGATTGACGAGGACGAAATTCACGACATCAGTGATGCTGGCGTTACTATGAATGGTCTTGCAAGCCAGCTGTCAGACACTCCTGCAGAAGATGTCGTGGCGGCACAACCTGTTGCAAACTCAGAGCCAACAGTGCAGGTCATTGCTGTGGATAATAATGTGGAGGTAGATGGCCAAACGGTTGATATGGCAAAAGTAACCATCAACGAAGAACCCGTGGTGTTTGTTGACACCGACCAAAACGGCGAGGTTAATGTTGCTATAAGTGATGTAAACCACGATGGCCAGATTCAAGACAGTGAGGTGGCCGATGTGAGCAACAGCCACATTCCGATGCCAACCGTTGACGATACAGAACAAGCCCATCAGGTTGTTGACAATGAAATACCTGACTACTCAAACGATGCCGACATCAACACCTACGAAGTGTAGGCATTAATCATAAGTAGGAGTTCTGTGTTGTGTTACCAGGCGAGCATGTGCCCGCCCTTGTAAACTAACTGTGAGCATCTGCTTAAAACCGAAAATATAAGAAAGCAATCATGTCTATAATCACACTGCGTTGCCCTGACTGCAAGAAGGATCTTCAACTTCAGTCAGCCCTTGGCATTGAGGCCAAGACCGCCAATTGTCCACATTGCCAGAAACCTCACAAAATATGCGAACTGTTGCCCAAACTCAGCTTTATGGTCAACAACAAGAGTTATCAGCTTCACTTGGGCGAGCAATGGGTGGGTCGCCAGTCGCCAAACAGCACTGCCGAGGTGCAAATACCAGATTCTACGTGCTACATGAGCAAGCAACATGCCATTGTGACTGTTACCATTACTGCCAATGGTTACAAGGTGACCTTTGAGGAACATGGCAAAAACCCAACCAGCCTTCAAAACGTGCCGTTGATAGCCGATGACATAGTGTGGCTTAATGTTGGGGACTGTTTGGTGCTTGGTGGTCAGCAGATGTACCTTGCCAATGAGTTTGGCGAACAATAGGCTTTACTGTGTATGTTTATAGAGTGAAGGACATGGAAGTGATAGTAAATAGCCTTGCGGCCCATATATATTAACTGACATTACACAGACTATGCAGGTAGAAACAATCTATGAAATAGGGCAGAAAGCCAATCAGGAAGACTGTATATATCTTCCCTCTCGTGTTGCGGCAAATGCCGGCAGTTGCCGTGTCTTTGTGTTGTGTGATGGCATGGGGGGGCATGAGCACGGAGAGGTGGCAAGTTCCATAGTGGCAAACACCATAGGCGAAGTGACCTCTGCTTCGTGCGCAAACACGGTGGCGGAGATGCGCTCTGCATTTAACGAGGCACTCAACTGTGCTTACGAGAAACTCGACAGAGCCGACACGTCTGACTCGGTGCGTAAAATGGGAACTACCTTGACTTTTTTAGCTTTCTGTGCCGATGGGGTGCTGGTGGCTCATATTGGCGACAGTCGTATATATCAGTTGCGGTCAAGCGAAGGCATTGTGTTCCAAACGCGTGACCACTCATTAGTTAACGACCTGTTGGCGGCCGGCGAACTTACAGAGGAAGAGGCACGAATATATCCGCAGCGCAATGTGATAACCCGAGCCGTGATGCCACATCAGGAATATCGTTCCAAAGCCACATTTCGTGTGTTGACCGATGTGAGGCAACACGATGTATTCATGCTTTGCAGTGATGGTATTGTGGAGCAGGTCGACAACAATCTACTGACAACAATTCTGTTGGAAAACAAGTCTCTTGCCGAACGAAGCCAAGATCTGCGCAATGTGTGCACAACGTGTCACACCCGCGACAACCACTCCTGCATTCTTCTTGAACTGGACGAAATACCTACGTTCTTTTCTCCACAGCAAATCATGCCGAAGAACAGTGGACATAAGTTCTCGTTATGGCTCCTCATATTGGTGACGGCAATAGCTGCAGGCACGGCGTTCTTGCTCTTTAGCAAGTGTCGAACGAAGGAGACTTCGTTGGGCACGCCGGTGATTCACAATACACAGCAGTCGACCTCGGCCGCCCGACGAATAGAAAAACCTGTAAAGGACGAGACTCTCGATGTGCAGAATAAACCTGTTGAAAAACAGAACCCTGGCACATCTTCGTTGCTCCGAAAAGATGTGAAGAAGACATTAAAGGAAGAAAACTTAGGTCAGGGAGATGTCCTCAATTCAGAAACAAAATTACAGAATGGAAATAAACAATAAGGAAGAAGGCCTGCTTGCCATTGGCACGACTCTTGCCAATGGTAAGTACAGAATAGAAAAATACCTCTCATCGGGAGGCTTCGGTAAGACATATCTTGCTACCGACACCGCCTTTGATGAGTGGGTGGCCATCAAGGAACTTTATATTAAAGGTGTCTGTGGACGCAATGAAGACAGTAATGAAGTGTCGGTGACGCTCACCGAAAACCAACGTGCATTCTCTGCCCAGCAAGAGAAATTCCGTAAGGAGGCACGCCGTTTGCGCAAATTGTCGAGCAATCACATTGTGAGGGTTCACGACCTTTTTGATGATAACAACACCTCGTACTATGTTATGGACTATGTTGAGGGTGAGAGTCTCTCGCAACGTCTCAAACGCACAGGCAAACCGCTTAATGAGGCAGAGGTCTACAAACTGTTGCCCCAGATTCTCGATGCTCTTGCCACCGTACACCGTGAGCACATTTGGCATCTCGACCTAAAGCCTGCCAACATCATGCTGGATAGAATGGGTTGCGTCAAGTTAATTGACTTCGGAGCCAGCAAGCAACTCAAGAACAGCAGTGGAGACTCCCTGTCCACCTCTTCGGCTTTGGCATATACGCAAGGCTATGCGCCTGCAGAACAGACCAGCCAGGAAATAGAAAAGTTCGGACCTTGGACTGATATCTATGCGCTCGGTGCAACGCTGTTTAATTTGCTAACTTGTAGTCAGCCCCCATCGCAGTCTGACATTGAGGAAGATGTTGACGGGGCTTTCCCTCTGCCACCGAGCGTAAGCCAAAAGACCAAGGAACTCATTGTGTGGATGATGAAGCCTAACCGCAAGATGCGCCCACAGAGCGTGGACGACATAAGGCAGTATTTGGACGAAACACCACAAAAGCCCTCTCGAAAACCTGTGGCGGTTCCCTCTCCGAAAACAACTCTAAAGTCTGATGATACAATTATAAAAAATCCCAAGTCACAACCAGCTCCTGAACCTACGCCTGAGCCTGAGGAAGAAAACACCTCGAACAAGAAAAAGAAGTGGATTGTAGTTGGAGTGATTGCTGTAGTGCTGGGTGGAGGCTTGCTGTTTACACCTCGCTCTGGCGGTTTGGCAAGAGACAATAATTCAGACTTTATTTCAAAAACAGATAACGACACCGTCGAGGTCTATGTTGACCTTGTGGCAAAAGGCGTTTTGAGTAAGAACAACGAAGTGAGCCAATACTCCTATACTGGCATGCTGGACCCGGACGGGCTTCCGATAGGCAAAGGTAAGGCCGTCTTTTCTGACAACAGGGTGTATGAGGGCAACTTTGACAAAGGACAACTGACAGGTGACACCTGCAAGTTTACCTTTCCCGAAGGCGACGTGTTTGAGGGGACAATGAAGAACGGCCAGTTTGTCGTAGGCAAATACACTTTCTCCGATGGAAGCTATTTCGTTGGGGTGTTTAAAAATGGAGAGTGCGGTAACGGAACTTTCTACGATAAAAATGGAAACATAACAGAAGAACAATAACATGATTATTAAAGCTCGTATTTCGCTAATTCTGCTTTTAAGCATATTTGTAATGTTCGGCACCAACGCCCAAGTGCGCATGTGTCGTGTGTGTAAGAAATCGATAAACACCTGTCCGTATAAGGGACGGCATCCACAACCTTCTGCAAGGGCTGGTGCTAATACCGCTACAAGTGCGAAACATAGTCCTGCCCCCAAGGTGGACACTTCCCCCATGGAAAACCGTACTTACACCGTCAATGATGTGTCGTTCACAATGATTGGCGTACAGGGTGGTAGTTTTCAAATGGGAGCTCCTGCAGATGTGGAATGGTCTGACCACCCTAATCGTCCAGTACACAAAGTAACCTTGTCGTCCTATAGAATAGGTGAAACAGAGGTTACCCAAGGGCTGTGGGAAGCTGTGATGGACGCCAACCCCTCAAAAACCAGAGGAAACCGTAATCCTGTAGAAATGGTTTCTTGGGAGGATTGTCAAGTATTTATAAAGAAGCTCAATGCAATGACTGGCAAACGTTTCCGCTTGCCTACTGAAGCAGAATGGGAGTATGCTGCGCGTGGTGGCCGAAAGACACATGGCTATCTTTTTAGTGGTAGTAATGATTGTGTTGCTGTAGCATGGTTTTGGGGTGGAAATATGCACGGAGACAAATCTTATCCCGTAGCAACAAAACAACCCAATGAGTTGGGTATTTATGATATGAGTGGTAATGTGAATGAATATTGCCAAGATTGGCTTGGTGATTATACTGCAAAAGCACAAGTAAACCCCAAAGGTCCGGCTAAAGGCCCCTTCCATGTAGATCGTGGTGGTAGTTTTGGTGCCACGTATGGCAGTCATCAGGTGTTTAGACGTCCTCGCCCTACCGACAAAGGTGAGGCTCGAAATATGTATACGGGTTTTCGATTGGCTATGTATGATTGATTATTGGTAATATAAATTGAAAAAATGAGAACTTGCACTTTCTTAGCTCTGCTACTAAGCCTGTTCATGACACAGGGCACCAACGCCCAAGTGCGCATGTGCCGTGTGTGTAAAAAGTCTATAACTACTTGCCCGTATAAGGGTAATCACCCGAAGGCAGCTCAACCAGCCAAAAGCTCAAGACCCGAAGCTCGAAACAAGCCTGCAGCGAAAAGCACACCAACTGCCACAGAAACCAAAACGTTTACTGTTAATGGCGTAGCTTTCAAGATGGTAAAAGTACAAGGTGGAACATACCGTATGGGAGCAACTCCCGAACAAGAGAATCCTTCTGAAATAGAGAAACCTGTACACAACGTTACATTGTCATCATTCTATATAGGGCAGACCGAAGTGACACAAGCGTTGTGGAAAGCTGTAATGGGTAGTGTTAATTCGCATTTTGAGGGAGCAAACCTGCCTGTGGAGCTGGTTAGTTGGGATCAATGCCAAGAGTTTATCACCAAACTAAACAATTTGACAGGCAAACACTTTCGTATGCCTACCGAGGCCGAGTGGGAGTTTGCCGCTCGCGGTGGCAACAAAAGCCGGCATTATCAATACAGTGGCAGCAACAATTTGAAAGATGTGGCATGGGTTAAAGATAATAGCAACCAGACAACTCACCCAGTAGGCACCAAACGCCCTAACGAACTTGGCATCTACGATATGAGTGGAAATGTATGCGAATGGGTAAGTAACTGTGTCTATAGTTATACAAGCGAAAGTCAGACAAATCCTCAGGGCCCTTCAACAGAACATCCTAATTTCGGAGGTCATCTTAGGCGAGGTGGAGGCTATGTTTCCGCTCCTATAAGATGTAAGGTGTCTTACAGAAAAAACGAAACTTCGCATGGCAGAGATATCGGTTTGCGTCTTGCCATGGATGACTGATAAGAAAAATGATGAAGGCAGGAACTTTCCCTAAGGCTGTTGTCTTGGTGAGACAATCACGATAAAAACAACGTATATCCGGCAAACAACAGATGTGCTATTATTCCAGCGCAAATGCCACCAATGAAAGTGCTTAGAAACGCTTTGGGTACAAGCGCACGGTAGCCCAGAGAGTCAAGAGTGGCTGCGTCAGACGAGAGGTATCCGCTCCATCCCATTCCCATGGCGGTGAATACGGCAATGGCATTGCCGTCAATCAGACCTTTTGCTGCAAATCCGTCTATCAATCCAAGGGCGGCACCAACAGAGCCGAGGGCGGTGATAGGAAACGCTACCAGTTCTGCGGAGTTGAAACCGAAGAGCCAGCGGAACAGAAAGTCTGCCTTGCCAGCAATCCATGGAAGAAACTCCACGCCCTCATAGGCCGCACCGGTGTAGTGGGTCACTGTTTGACCATTGATAATCTCCGTCGCAGGGCCGTTGGTAAGCATCATTACTAATGTAGAGATGACGAGCACACCGGGAATGATGGCCAATCCGATATGCACACCGTCTTTGCCCCCGTCGAGACAGGCGTTTAGCATACGCACAAACAGTGACGTTTCTTTTTTGTTGTTTGCGTTCTTGTCAGTGTCTGCGGGAGCTGTTTTTTCCAACATTTCATGGTCTTCCGCACTTATAGCCTCCTCGTCCTTGTATTGTGGATAAGCCTTGAGGGTGAAGTGCTGCATCAGGCGTGTGGAAATAATGCAACCGCACATGGCTCCGAAGAAGCCCAGCAGAGGGGCAACGAGATAGCCGTGTCCTATCATAAACACCAACACAAGGAGGCCCATGCCGAATGCTGTGCCGAAGTTTACAAGCGAGATGTGTTGGTATCTTTTGAAATAGCGGGCAAACCCTTTGTCCTGCGACAAAGAGATAATGGCGGGGTTGTCAGAAAGAAAGGTCATCACTGCGCCAAGTGAGGCCACCCCTGGCAAATTAAACACTGGGCGCATTATGGGGCGAAGAATCTTCTGCATGAGGTCAACAACTCCAAAGTCAACAAAAATCTTGCTCAAGGCTCCTGTTAGCACACACATGCCCATCAGGTAGAATACTACGTCAAGCAACAGCCTGTGGGCGGTGTTCATTAGGGTGTTTAGCATATTGTCGAACCCCATCACCGCTCCGATGGCGGCAAAGAATAAGCCGATGATGAGAAGGCACGGAACACCGCGTGGCATCCAACCAAAAAAGTTTTTCATAGTTATAATAAATTCTGTTGGTTTGCAAAATTAACAGAATTTAGAGATAAAACAAAAAAATGTGCACCATTTTGCATGTTTGCGGCCAGAAAGATGTAAATCTTTTTAACCCAATTCGGTCGTTAGTGTTGGCGCAAAAGTGCAAAGTAACACATTGTGGCGAGGGCGTAACTGTTGGGTGGATACGTGACGATTGGTTTGTTAAGGCTACATGGTGCTATGCAATATGTAAAAGACTGCCCTGCTATTTGTCAGAGGTTGCAATTACTTTTAGGTATTCATTTTCGAAGTTTGGTGTGAAGATGCCTTTGCCTATGTTGTCGCGAATCTCTTGCTGCGACCAAAAACGTCCATCGGCAAGTTCCTCCTTGTCTGGATTGATGGGCTTGTCGTAGACGGTGCGGAACACGAACACCAGTTCTTTTTCTTTGTCAGATTCAAAGACATAATGTTTGAGGCGTTCGGGTGTATAGTCGGTGATGCCGATTTCTTCCTTTACTTCGCGATGCAGGGCTTGCTCGACGCTCTCGCCCAGGTCTATGTGGCCGCCTACGGCTGTGTCCCATTTGCCTGGCTGTATGTCTTTCCAATCGGGGCGTTTCTGAAGGTAAAGGTCACCTTTTGAGTTAAAAACATGGAGATGCACTACTGGGTGAAGGTGTTTGGTGCCACTATGGGCTTCGGCGCGTGTGATGGTGCCTGTGATGTTGCCCTGTTCGTCTACTTCGGGCAAGAGGGTTTCTGGTGAATCAATCATTGGCAGCAAAATGGTTTATGGAATCAATATTGAACTATCTCCGTAGCTAAGAAAACGGAAATCGTTGTCAAGAGCATAACTGTAGATGCGCTTCCAGTCATCACCGACAAAAGCGGAAACGAGTAGCAGTAATGTGCTTTGTGGCATATGAAAATTGGTGATGATACGTTCCACGATGTGGTATTTGTAGCCTGGAGCTATTATGATTTGCGTGGTGGTGTGCAGGGCATTGCATCCGTTGGTATCCATCCACCGCAAAATAGCTTGCAATGCATCGGTGCTGTTGATGTCGGTGCACTGGTCTGCAGTATCGTATGGCAGCCATTGGTCGATATGCAGGTCTTTTTCTTTGATATCGGGGTTCTGCAAAATCTTGAGACCGATGTAGAACAGACTCTCAAGGGTGCGGACGCTGGTAGTGCCAACAGCAGTGCAATGGCCTTGATGCGCCAATAGTCGTTCTATGTTGTGGCGTGTTACGCAGATGTATTCAGAGTGCATCTCATGTCCCTGTATTTCGGTGCTTTTGACGGGCCTGAAAGTACCGGCTCCAACGTGCAGTGTTACCTCGTCGCGCTCAATGTGTCTGGCGTCGATGGTTTTGAACACGTCATCGGTGAAGTGCAGACCGGCTGTGGGGGCTGCCACCGAACCGTCTATCTTTGAATAGACGGTCTGGTAGGTCTCTTTGTCGCTTTCTTCTGTGTCTCTGTTTAAGTAGGGCGGAATGGGTAGTTCGCCTGCGGCCTCAAGTATTTCGGCGAACGAAAATCCTCCGTTCCATGAAAACCTTATGATGACACTTGTCTCTGTCTCTCCGTGCTTGGTGGCTTGGAGGGTGACAGTTGTTCCGTTGATGTCCAACTCAAGGCGTAGCGCGCCTTCTTTCCATTTTTTACTGTTGCCAATGAGGCACTGCCATTCGCATTCGTTGCGTTGGTCAAAGTTCTGCTGATAGTCTGCTGGGCAGTGGGGTTCCAGACAGAAGACTTCTATCCGTGCACCAGTAGCTTTGCGGAAGTGCAGACGTGCCTGAATGACCTTGGTATTGTTGTAGATCAGCAGTGAGTCTTCGGGCAGAAACTGGGCTATGTCCTTGAATATGTGCTGGCTGATATGGCCTTTGTTGTATACCAGAAGCTTGGAGTGGTCGCGCTGTTCTAAGGGGTAGCGTGCAATGCGTTCTGTCGGCAGCGAGTAGTTGTAGTCGCTGATGTGTATATGTCGTGGGTCTGTCATGGTGAGTTGTCGTTCTGGTTAAATCAATCTGCAAAATTAGAAAATAGTTTTATAATCCCAATTCGCTCGTTAGAACTTATTGTATTTTGATTTTTCAGGAGAGCAGATGTTGCTTGTCTTTTTATGGAATAATAGCAGACTATTTAGAGCTAAAAACAAGCACTTGGTGTCTTATAAAAAAGATAGACAATAAGGAGTAAAGAAAAGATGTCATTTGCGACCTTGTGACTGATTTGAGATAAAGACTGTGTGTGACAATGTTTTACTTTGAGATAGGGTAAGGGTGCATACTGTGTGTATGCAGCGAGCCTGCAATGCTACCAGACATTGCAGGCTCGCTGTGGTATGTGGGTGTTTTTTTAGAGATATTTCTTGAGTACTTTGATATTGGCCTTTTCGTTGATATGTTTGATGGCCTGTTCCTTGATTTGACGTACGCGTTCGCGGCTTAGCCCCATGAGTTGTGCCACCTCCTCGGCGGTGCGCTCACGTTGTCCGATGCCGTATAGCATCTCGAGTACTTTCTGCTCTTTGGCTGTGAGGCATTTTAGTGCTACGGCAAGGTCGGTGGCGAGTGATTCGTGCTCCATGCGTGCATCTGTAGGACGGTCGTTCTCGTAGGTCATGTTGTCGGCCATGGAACTGGTCTCGTCATTCTGATAAGGGGTGTCTACAGATATCTTCTTGCCAGTGCTGCCGATGGCAAGTGCGACTTTGTCCACTTCGGCATCAACGATTTCGGCCAGCTCTTCGGCTGACGGCTCGCGTTGATTGGTCTGCTCGAATTCGACCTTGGCTTTGTTGAGTTTGCTTTGAAATCCTACCTGATTGAGAGGCATGCGTACGATGCGGCTGTTCTCAGAAATTGCTTGAAGAATGCTTTGGCGAATCCACCATACGGCATACGAAATAAACTTGAAGCCTCGTGTCTCATCAAATTTCTCTGCGGCGCGGATAAGGCCGATATTGCCTTCGTCAATAAGGTCGTTAAGCGAGAGTCCCTGGTTGCTGTATTGCTTTGCAACGCTGACCACGAAACGCAAGTTGGCACAAACCAATTTCTCCATGGCTTTCATGTCACCCTTGTGAATCTGTTGGGCAAGAATCACTTCTTCCTCGGTTGAAATCATGGGAATTCGGCTTACTTCGCTTAGATAACTGCCGATGCCGGCCTCTTGTCGGTTGGTAATACCTTGTACAATCTTAAGTTGGCGCATATTTTTTTATTTAAATTTTTGTCTTCGTAGGGTTCGGCGTTGTCTTATATAAAATAATGTGGGTGTAATATGCCCATAAAAAAGTGCCGACTATCTCAAAGTGGGCGCAAAATTACTGAATTATTTGTTGGCTTCAAAAAACTTGGCACGGTTTTTGAAACGAACAAGCGACGGAGGTTAAAAAATCTTAAAAGCAAAAAAGTTTTGCCGGTGGAAGTCTCGGCCAGCGTTATGTGTGGCTAAAATGATGTGTTGAGGTTTAGTTCTCGTTGTGTGCGGCTTGGGAAATTGGCGTGGCCTTGCGAACCATGTGGTGCATGGGGTGGCTGCCCCATGATTTTTCATCGGCAACGGTGAAGCCTAATGATGCGTAAAGTTTTTCGGCCTTGGGATTACCATGGTCTACAAGCAATCCTGTGTATGGAAGGCCCATCTGGGCGGTCTTTTCAAAGCCAGCCTTTAGCAAGCGTGTGGCAATTCCCAGACGACGGTACATTTTTTTTACACACAGCGAATCAAGATATAGTTCTCCTTCTTGTGTTTCGTCATCAAGTGTGAGGTCGCGATTGAAGATACTTTTCATTCCTTCAAGGAACGGTGTACGCAGTTTGTGGAGCATCGCACCGTCATAGCTTACCAGCATGCCCGCCAGATTGTCTTCGTCTGTGTCGAATGCCACAATGGTGTTGAGATAGCTGTATTGAGTATTGTCGGCTTCAACAAGGCTGGTCATGAATTCGTGGAAGTCTATGTCGGTGTGGTCAGGGCCATAGAACCATTTGCAGCAGTCGGGAGTCATGGCTTCCATTATCAGTGAGGCTATTTCGGAGGATTCCTGCTTTTTGGCGGGGCGGATGATAATCATAGAGTTGTAGTTTTTTTTCGAGAGGTTAATGTACAATTACTAATGTGGCGCCAAAACCGTATTCGCGGAACGAGGCATCCTGCCAGTTGCACCGTGGGTATTTGCGTTTTAGTTCTTGGACAATTTTGTTGCGAAGAATGCCATCTCCCTTGCCATGAATAAAGACAATACGTTTGCCTTTGATTTTAATACATTCGTCCATCTTTTTTCGGAAGGTGTCAACTTGATATTCCAGAATGTCAGCGGGGGACATGCCTGCAGTAGTGTCGAGCAACTCGTCAGCATGCAGATCTATTACTTCGTCCTGTTTGGTTTTGGCAGGTTTCGCATTGCCCTCGGTCTTTTTGCTTGTATTCTTGATGGTGTTACCAGTCAACTTAATATCTGTCTTGCCAGTCAGCATCTTGTGCAGGTTGCAGGTGACGATATCGTTTTCTGCCACAGTAACTGTTAGTACGGGAGTGGAAAAGAAATCGTTGGGGCGGAAGAGGTGTGGTTTATAAAACCGCGTCAGGTCAAGGCGTAACTCTGCACTGATTGGTGTCTTAAGCATAAATGTCTTGTCTTGTTTGAACGCCAGAGCTTGCAGGCAAATATGCTGCATCTCGTTTAGGGTCTCCGTCTCTATGGTCTCAACATATACTTTGGTGTTGGGTTCGGCGGTGTCTATGTGACGTAGCATCCAAAGGGTGCTTTCGCCGCTCAGCAGTGTATAACTGATGTAGTAGTTTGAGTCATTGACGAAGTAAACATCAAATTTGCCTTTGAAAAGGGTTGCCGGACTGTTGGGCGAGGGTGACGACTGTAACTGGTCTGCAGGTTCAAAACATAGATAGAGATTGAGCTTGTCGCCACCCTTACGTTCCTGATTGATAGGCTTGTAGGTAATGGGCTTGTCGGCGGGTTCGGCTTCTGGCGTTTCGGCTTCTTTTGCCGCAGCTTTTGGTGCGACGGTTGGGGCCTCGCCTTTTATGCGTTTCTCCTTTTCGGTATCCACTACTACGCAATTATGCATGAGTACAGGAATGTCAAAGCCGTATTCGTCTTCAACAAGTACTGTGTCGCGTCCTTGAAATCCAGTTATGCGGCCACCGCCTGTGCTGTCAAGGAATCTAACTTTGTCGCCTATCTTCATAATCGGTTGGTTTTGTTTAGGTTTTTGTTCTTCCATACCATGAACCATACGCCCGAAGCCAACGTGCATACAATACCAGTGATGTAGGAGAGCTGGTTGCCCATGTCAAGGCTGTTGTGGTCAATGCAGATATAGGTGACACACACGCAGACCATGAACATGCCTGGCAGCAGGGTGATGAAATATGGCTTCTTGAGCTTAGCCAGATATATAGTGATGGTGAAGAATGTAAAAATCGAGAAAGTCTGGTTGAACCATGCAAAGTACCGCCACAGAATGTCAAACTTGACAAAAAGCACTACACTGATGGTAAATACGGGCACACACAGCAGGAGACGCTTGGCTATTTTGTTCTGCTTTATCCTAAGCATGTCGGCAGCAATGAGGCGAGCGCACCGCAAGGCTGTGTCGCCAGTTGTTATGGGGGCTATTACTACACCGAGTATGGCAAGAATCGCGCCAAACGAGCCAAGCCAATCATTGCATATCATATTGACAAGAATGGCAGGGTTGACCGAACCGCTTTTGGCGTCATACATGGCGTTGTAGAGCTTTTCGTAAGGTGTGGTTCCTGCCACGTCAAGCGAACTTATAAACTGCAGAGTGGCCGCCGCCCATATCAAGGCAACGACACCCTCTGTTATCATTGCTCCGTAAAACACGCGCCGTCCGTAGCGCTCGTTCTTAATACAACGTGCCATCATGGGACTCTGCGTGGCATGGAAGCCGCTCACTGCACCACAAGCGATAGTTATGCACAGGCAAGGGAACAGTGGCAGTGCGCCATCGGGGTAGTGGTTTGCAAAGGCGTCGGTTATCTCTGGCATACCGCCGCCGTTGTAGATGAAGATGCCAAATAACAAGCACACGGCCATAAACAGAAGCACAACTCCGAAAACAGGGTAGATTTTTCCGATAATTTTGTTGATGGGCAGGATGGCGGCAAGCAAGTAGTAGCCGAAGATCACCACAACCCAGAAGAGGTAGCCGTCCATGCCTACAACATCACCAGTCATGCTGTCAAGCAGTCCGGCAGGGGTCTTGACAAACACCGCCACCACCAAAACCATGAGGAACAATGCAAGTATGCGCTGGCTGGCACGTGCAAAGCTGCCCATTTCGTCACCGACAATCTCGGGCAACGAGGCTCCGTTGCGCTTGAGCGAAATCATGGCCGACATGTAGTCGTGCACAGCTCCGCCAAAAATGCAACCAAGCACAATCCAGAAATAGGCGGCAGGGCCGAAGAGGATGCCTTGTATGGTGCCGAATATTGGCCCAGTGCCTGCAATGTTGAGAAACTGAATAAGAAAAACCTTCCATGTGGGCATGGGTATATAGTCCACGCCGTCCTGCATGGCGTAGCAAGGAGGGGTGCGGTTGGGGTCTGGTTGAATGATTTTTTCTGCAAATTTGCCGTAGATGGCATAGCCTGCAATCAGACAAATCAGGCTAATGACGAAAGTGTACATATTAGTTTTTTGAATTTAATTACGCAAAATTACGACTTTTCAGAGAGGCACATCTGCATTTTCTTGCATAATTGATGGGTGGCGTGTTAAAAAATCATTATTTTTGCCTTGTAATCATTTGTGTGGAACATACGATTTGAATCGGGGTGAACGAAACAGATCTACCCGTGACTGAAAGAAATGCGTCGAACGTACGAACTATTACTATTACCAACATAATTTTACAGCACATGAAATCGGACATACAGATAGCACGCGAAGCCAAGCTGAAACCCATTGCCCAAGTAGCATCGTCACTTGGGATTGACAGTGACAGGATTGAACCCTACGGGCGCTATATTGCAAAGTTGCCCCTTGAACTCATTGACGATGCCAAAGTGCGCCAGAGTAGATTGATACTGGTCACTGCCATTACACCAACCAAGGCAGGCATAGGCAAAACCACTGTCAGCGTAGGGCTTGCCATGGGTTTGTGCCGTATTGGCAAGAAAGCTCTTACCGTGTTGCGCGAACCATCGTTGGGGCCGTGCTTCGGCATGAAGGGCGGCGCAGCAGGCGGAGGCTATGCCCAAGTGTTGCCGATGGACAAAATCAACCTCCACTTTACGGGTGATTTTCATGCCATTACATCGGCCCACAACATGATTTCGGCGCTGCTTGACAACTACATATATCAGCACCGCGATGAGGGGTTTGCCCTGAAAGAGGTGCTTTGGAAGCGTGTGCTTGATGTTAACGACCGCAATCTTCGGTATATTGTTACTGGCCTTGGTGCCAAGACCAATGGAGTTGTTGGCGAAAGTGGTTTTGACATTACTCCCGCCAGCGAGATAATGGCGGTGTTGTGTCTGGCAAGCAGTCCTGATGACTTGCGTCGCCGCATTGAAAACATATTGTTGGGCACTACAATAGACGGCAAGCCGTTTACTGTAAAGGACCTTGGGGTGGCGGGTGCTATATGCGTTTTGCTGATGGATGCACTGAAACCTAATCTTGTGCAGACGGTGGAAAACACTCCTGCCATTGTTCACGGAGGCCCGTTTGCCAACATTGCCCATGGGTGCAATTCGGTTTTGGCTACCAGAATGGGCTTGAGCCTCGCCGACTATGTGGTTACTGAAGCAGGTTTTGGTGCAGACCTCGGAGCAGAGAAGTTCTATGATATCAAGTGTCGCAAGTCGGGGGTTAGCCCAGTGCTGACAGTGATTGTGGCCACGACTCAGGGGTTGAAGATGCATGGCGGTGTGGCCCTTGATGCTATTAAAGAATCTGATATGGATGGATTGCGTGAGGGTATGAAAAACCTTGATAAGCACATTGCCAATCTGCAGTCGTTTGGTCAGACTGTTGTTGTGTGTTTCAACCGTTTTGCAACCGATACGGACGAAGAGATTGAGTTCTGTCGCCAGCATTGCAAAGAATTAGGAGTGGGGTTTGCTGTCAACAACGCTTTCAACGAGGGTGGCAGCGGTGCAGAAGCCTTGGCGCGTCTTGTAGTTGATACCATTGACAGCAAACCGTCTGCGGAACTTGACTACTGTTATTCTGACTCCGATTCCATACAAGCTAAGGCCGAGGCAGTGGCAAAGCGTATTTATGGTGCCAAGGCTGTCACGTTCAGCCCTGCTGCCAGAAAAATGCTGGCAAAGATTGACGAACTTGGTGTGTCTCATTTCCCTGTTTGTGTGGCCAAGACACAGTACTCGTTCAGTGCAGATGCTAAGGCTTATGGGGTGCCCAAGGATTTTACTGTCAACATTCGCGATATAGTCATCAACATGGGAGCGGAATTTATAGTTCTAATTGCGGGTGACATCATGCGTATGCCAGGTTTGCCTAAAAGTCCGCAAGCAGAGCGCATTGACATTGTAGATGGAAAGATTGAGGGCTTGTCGTAAATCTTTATGCGTTGTTGGCAGACTTGTGCTATGACAACATGCAGCATTTATGGAAATTAGTCCGATAGCACATATAGAGACCGATTTTGGAGGCAAATTCGGAGTGCCACGCCAGAGTGGTATCGTCAGCGGATTATGTGGACGTATTGTCTTTGAACCCACCTATCGTAATCCAGATGCCCTTAGGGGGCTGGCTGACTTTGAATACGTGTGGTTGCTGTGGGATTTCAGCGAGGCGCACCGCCAAGGTTGGAGTCCTACGGTGCGACCGCCACGTCTCGGAGGCAACGAACGGATGGGAGTGTTTGCCACCCGTTCGCCGTATCGCCCCAACAATATAGGACTGTCGGCTGTGAAGTTGCTTGGTGTGGACTATGATACCAAGGACGGACCTGTGATATTTGTTGGAGGGGCAGACTTGATGACAGGCACTCCGATCTACGACATCAAGCCCTATCTTGCCTACACCGATGCCCATCCCGGTGCAAGGGGTGGGTTCAC
>USTH01000028.1 GCA_900557555.1 uncultured Prevotellaceae bacterium
AGAACCACATTCTGCCATCATTTGGCGATTGTGAGGCTCTGAGTGAGAAACTTGTGCAGGAGTTCGTTTTGCAGAAACTGAATGGCGGTATAAGCATTAAGACGGTGAAGGATATCCTTATTGTCTTGAAGATGGTGATGAAGTTCGGAGTAAAGAACGAGTGGATGAGCTATTGCGAGTGGGACATCAAATATCCTACGACAGAGAGCAACAAGGAAATTGAGGTGCTGACTGTGGCACACCATAAAAAGATTCTCAATTTCATCAAACAGAACTTCACATTCCGCAACCTCGGTATCTATATTAGTCTGACCACAGGATTGCGTATCGGAGAGATTTGTGGCTTGAAATGGTCGGACATCAACACCGACAACGGCACAATAACCGTGAACCGTACCATTGAGCGCATCTACGTTGTGGAGGGCGAACACAAGCGTACAGAGTTGGTCATCAACACACCAAAGACCAAGAACTCATGCCGTGAGATACCGATGAACAAGGAACTGTTGGCGATGGTGAAACCACTGAAAAAGGTGGTAAACACAGACTTCTATGTACTGACCAACGAGGAGAAGCCGACAGAGCCACGCACCTACCGCAACTACTATCATAGACTTATGAAGCGTCTCAACATTCCTCGGCTGAAATACCACGGACTACGCCATAGCTTTGCCACACGCTGCATAGAAAGCAACTGCGACTACAAGACCGTAAGCGTATTGCTCGGTCATGCCAATATCACAACAACCCTCAACCTCTATGTTCACCCGAACATGGAACAGAAGAAAAAGTGCATCACCAAGATGTTCAAGTCTCTTGGAAAATAGAGGAAATAAAAAACATTGGCAACAAATGGCAAAAGGATGAGGTGACTTCACCCCAAATCGGTCATTAGGTCGTAAATGACTGATTTGGGGTTGCACATAACAAGGGCGGTACCCCCCTCTATCTCCGTGGGAGGTATGTCAAAACGCCTCAACTTTCAAACCAATCGAAAGGCTCAAGACGTCTCGTAAAGATAGGTAGCTGTTTGTGACGTATGATGCAATGGCGAGATCGTAGGTTGATAGTTCATAGCAGAAAAAAATGGCCTTGACGTACTTGCGCTTTGACTCTGGGATTTCCCACCTAATACGCTGCCCAAGGAAGATGTGGGCACGCACTGCAGTAGGGAAGCCGTAATACTTTCGAGGATATTTTGACGGTTCACGCACCCAGAATTCCTCACCAGTGATAGTGTTTATCATCAAACCTGTCGCAATGGGTTCGAACTTGAAGTTCCATACCAACGGAAAACGAAATGGTATATAGCTCTGGCGCAAGGTGAACGTCATGTGGTTGTGGGGAGTGTTGTGCTTCAGCAACAGTCCGAACATGAAATCGGTTTCCCACAAACGTCGCTCCTTGCCACCATAATGCCAACCAAGTCCGAGATTGAACATTCCCACATTGCCAGCATACTGAAACCGAGATTGGTTGGGAATAAGGCTGCGCCAGAAGCGTTGGTATGACTCCACTTTGTACTCATAGTACTCGGGAGTACCTTTTTGTGGCTTACGAGGCTTTGCATCGGTGACGCTGTCTACTACAAGCAACGAACAAATTTCGTCTGTATCCTGCGACAGAACTACAGGGTCTTGGGCCTCGGCAACTGATGAAAACCCAAACAGCAGCCCAGAAGCAACTGCCAATACAACCTCACGCATGCCTGATTTCATAGGTGTATGACTCTTTTGTTACGGTATAAATGATATAGGTCTTATGATCTGCCGCCCCACATTCATAATATATTGGCCCACTGTCACCAAAGGGTCTGTATTCTTTCTGTTTGTGTTCATGTCCACAGATGCAAAACAGAAGACCAGAATATTGCATGGTGCGATAGTTGAAATAGTCCGCCACATTGTCGTTGAACTGATACATGAATGGTCCGACGTGCATTGCCACTATGGTGTTAGTGATGCTGTCAGGCAGGGTCTCTAAATCGTTCTTTATGTATGCAAAGTTGGGGATATCATTAGAATAGTCATACTCATAGGCATTGGTGTTAAGCATCACAAAGTGGAGGAACGATGCGTTAAAACTGAAATTGTCGGGACCATACATGACCTTGTAGGACGATTCGCCCGACCCGATGCAGTCATGATTGCCTATCACACAGACATAGGGTACTTTCAATCGGCTAAACAACGAACGCATCCATTCATATTCCTTTGGCAGCCCGAAGTCCGCCTGGTCACCAGTGTGGATTACAAAGTCAAGCTTCTCTATTTTGTTTATTGACTTTATCATATCCTCCGTCTCATCATACCAGCGTTGGGTATCGCTGATTTGCGCAAACCGTATGGTGTCCTTGCCTGCACACTGCTTTTCTATCAATGCAATATGTTTTTGGGTCAGCCCAGTCTCACCGCTTATTCTCACATCGTAGGGATGATAGTCCATCATGTCGCACCCCGCCAACAGCACCGCCAACATAAGGCAAAGTGTCGAGAGTGTTTTAGTTGATATGCCATTCAGCCAAGCCATGCCTTTACAACAATCTGATGCCATCATCGGTAATATCGATAAGCCTTTCCTTGTAGAGGGCTCCCACTGCACGTTTGAACGTCTTCTTGCTTACGCCAAACATGTCATAGATATCTTGAGGGTCAGACTTGTCGGTGAGGGCAACAAAGTGATTGGCCTTGTCGGTGAGGTTTCGTAACAGCACCACGCTGAAGTCCTCCACATGCCGTCTGCCACTCTCCTGCAACACGAGGTCTACTTTGCCGTCCGGCCTGATGTTCTTGACAAAGGCTTTGACCTCATCACCGATGGCAAGGGGTTGAAACAACTCGTTGCTGTATATCATGCCCTCACAGTCAGGCCCAGGAATAACAGCCTTGTAGCCCAGTTGCGTACGCTTAAATATAAGTGCATCAACTTGCTGGTGCAGCATAAGGCGACCGCTAACATCTTGCAAATGTCTGGAAATGCGCGATGACCCTACAATTCTGCCCGTCAACTCGTCGATGTAGATATAGACCACATAGCTCTTGCCTATCTGCATCTTCACGCGCTGCTCGCGAAAAGGCACAAAAAGATCTTTAAGCAACCCCCAATCAAGGAATGCTCCGTATTCATTAAGCCAATTCACTCTCAAACAGGCAAAATCACCGACCTTGGCAAAAGGTGTCTCTGTCGTTGCTACGGGCTTGTTGGACTGGTCAAGATAAACAAACACTTCGACCTCATCGCCCACATGCATCGCGGGGGTGGTATAGTTCCTCGGCATCAGTATTTCGAAACCTTCTCCCCCATCAAGGTAAGCACCGCTCTCCACGAAGCGCGTTATCGTCAGCTTATTGTAATCTCCTAATTTTACCATGTCGTAATCTGCTCTTTTAATTCGTCCTGCATTTCACCACTGTCCGCAACAACCAGTCCGTCTCTGAGATGAATGGTTCTGTCGGTAAGTGTAGCGAGATGCTCATCGTGGGTCACAATCACAAACGTCTGGCCAAGCTTGTCTCTCAAGTCGAAGAACAACTTGTGCAACTCTTCCTTGTTTTTTGAATCGAGACTGCCAGAGGGTTCGTCTGCCAATATTATGCGTGGATTGTTAATCAAGGCACGAGCCACTGCCACACGTTGGTTTTCACCTCCCGACATTTGTTTTGGTCTATGGTCACGGCGTTCCGCCAGCCCCATCATTTCCAAGAGAGAGTCTGCACGGAGTCCTGCCTCCTTAAAACTCTTGCCAGCAATAAGCGCAGGCATCATGACATTTTCACGGGCAGAGAACTCAGGCAACAACTGGTGGAACTGAAAAACAAACCCTATCTCGGTGTTGCGTATCTTTGCCATTTCCTTTTGCTTCAGACGGGTGACATCTCTGCCACACAACGTCACTGCACCCGACGTGGCAGTGTCGAGCATACCCACAATCTGAAGCAACGTGGTCTTTCCTGCACCACTGGGGCCGACAATGCTCACAACTTCACCCTGTTTAATGTCAAGGTCAATGCCTTTCAATACCATCAGTTCGCCAAACCGCTTGATAAGGCCCCTGACGCTGACTATTGTGTTATCTGCCATTATTTCTCTGCTATTTAGTTTTTATTATTTCAAACCCGTATTGAATGCTGTCAGACGCTTTTCAATGCCATACTGGTCTGGGTAGATTATCATAACGCTGTTGTCGGTGAAGTGTCGTCCAACGATTGAAGGAAGATTCATCATCGTGGGATGGTATGACGGTGCCCCACTTCGTGATGCAATGAACACCACCAAATGACTTTCATCGATAGTATGTTTTAGTGCCACCATTTCAGAATAGGCGGCAAACTGCTGATGCCTAACCTTCACCTTGCCGTAATGCTGAGACCACCGTTTATGGATGCGTACCCACGACTCCTCATCACAATAGAACACAATCAGACAATCCAATTGCCGCCCAAGCCTGAGAACATGATTCAACCATCTGACGAAGCCCTCTTCCTTGTTGGCCTTGAGGGGCACCATAACATGTATGCGTCTAATAGTGTTTAGAGGGCGCATGGCATGCAGAATTATTATCTGACGCGATATGGTAGAAAGCATTTCCGAAATGACACTGCCAAACCCAGTTGCAGCCTTGCCGCCTGTGAGATGATACCCCATCAATATTTCAGAAGCTTCAAAGTCTTTCATCAAGTGAGACAACCCCGTAACAGGATTGATGCTTGACCTGACCACTTTCTTGAGGTTAACACCTGCCGATGCCGCCACCATAGCCGCTTCGTTGACCATCTGCCGTGCGGCATTAAGCTCCCGTTCATTGCCAACAGCGTCAAGCACCAGTCTCACTCCCACCAACGGAGTATTGCTGTGGTGTGGACGCATCAGAATGGCCGAAGTAATGAGATTGCGCATTGACTCGCTGCGCGACAAAGCCACAAGCATCTTGTCTTCCACGCCCATCTGTTCGTCATCACTCACTTCGTTGAGGCTTATGCGCCTTGATGCTACAGATGTCACGAAAGCACTAAACACACAACTGAACAAGATTAGCATCACCACAGCGTTGAGCAAGGTGTCGTCAACCAATGGATCGCCCGAGGGGAGCAACAGCCTGCGTCCGACCATCACTATGGCAAGGCCGCCCGCAGCGTGGGCAGAAGTAAGGCCCATCATCATCAGACGGCTGTTGTGGTCGAGCTTGAAAATATTTGCCGTCAGCCATGCACCAAGGCACTTCGACACTAAAGCCACCACAACAACAACGGCAGTGACAACCAGAACTTCTTCGCTTGCCACAAGCAATCTGACATCAATGAGCATGCCCACACCTATCAGAAAATACGGTATAAACAGGGCGTTGCCCACAAAGTCTATGTGGTTCATCAGCGGAACTGACTCCGGAATGTAGCGATTGAACACCAACCCTGCCAAAAAGGCACCAAGCACACCCTCCAGTCCGAGGCTGGCACTTATGGCTGCGCTGAACAACATCATGCACATCACAAAGATATACTGCAAAACATCGTCAGAGAGTTTGCGGAACACAAATCGTATTACTCTGGGGTAGACAAATATCACCGCCGCCGTATACACGGCACATTTCAATACTATAAACAACCATGCAAACATACTGCTGTCATCACCGAAAGTCGATGACATGGCTGCCAGTATAAACAACGACAGAACCAATGAAATCATCGTGGCGACAACAGAAAGAGTTACTCCCTTGTGATGAGCCAAACCATAACGCGAAGCAATGCTGAACGACACCATTGTATGGCTGGCTAAGATACAGGCCACCAGAATTGAAGCCGCCTCACTCATGCCCAACAGCCAGAATGTTGACGCATAACCCATTGCAAACGGCACACCAAAACTCATAAGGCCGAACGTAACCACCTGCACACGATGGGTTTTCAACGCCGACATGTCCATTGACAACCCTGCGGTAAACATGATATAATACAAACCGACCTGACCAAATATCTCAAAGCTGTCGCCACCCTGCAAGATGCCAAAGCCGTGAGGCCCCACCAACATTCCCGCCAACACCATGCCGACAAGCGGAGGTATCCTCAGACGCTCGAAAAGCACCGGAGCACCAAGTATCAGCAACAACACACAACACATTATCCATGTGGGGTCGGTGATAGGGAATATTTCAGGCAAGGCAATCATCCTGACTCAATTAAAGACATATTGTAAGAATGTCAGACTCCAATGAGGGGCAAACCACCGCAAAAGAAAGGCACTAACCCCACTCATACGGCCTGACCGTTAAAAATGCAAAATTAACTCTTTTCAAACAAACCGACCACGTTTTTCTGCCAAATTGGACACACTCAACCTGTAATAATGTTATATGTTGCTAAAATTCGCATCATCAAACTTTATTATTACACGTTCTTTTATTACTTTTGCACTTTAATTGTACAGGAGGAGGAATGCCCCAAGGCTCCCCTGCTTGTCAAGAAAAAGAACGTACAAAATCAGAACTAACACCTTTTACACTAATGAATGTAGCAATCGTTGGTGCCAGCGGCGCCGTAGGACAAGAGTTTATGCGCATACTTGCAGAGCGCAATTTCCCTATTGACGAACTTACCCTGTTCGGCTCAAGCCGTTCGGCAGGCAAGCAATACACCTTTAAAGGCAAAACTTGTACTGTGAAGGAACTCAAACACGGTGACGACTTCAAAGGCATTAATATTGTATTCACATCTGCCGGAGCCGGAGTGTCAAAAGAATACTTGGAAGACATCACCCGATTTGGTGCAGTGATGATTGACAACTCAAGTGCATTCCGCATGGACAAAGACGTACCCCTTGTGGTGCCCGAATGCAACGCAGCAGATGCCCTTGTTCGTCCGCGTGGCGTCATCGCCAACCCTAACTGCACCACCATCATGATGGTAGTGGTTATGCAGCCCATAGAACAACTCTCACACATCAAGCGCATACACGTCTCATCTTATCAGAGTGCATCAGGCGCAGGAGCGGCCGCCATGGACGAACTTCAGCAACAATATAAGGAAATCATCGAAACAGGCGAAGCCAAAACAATCAAGAAGTTTCCCCACCAGTTGGCATACAATGTCATTCCGCAAATTGATGTCATGACAGAGACCGACTACACTAAGGAGGAAATGAAAATGTATAACGAAACACGTAAGATTATGCATTCAGATGTGCGCACGTCTGCTACTTGTGTCAGGGTTTCATCGCTCCGTTCGCATTCAGAGGCAGTGTGGGTAGAAGCCGAACAGCCACTAAGCATAGATGCAGTGCGCAAGGCCATAGCATCTGCCCCTGGCTGCACTCTCGTTGACGACCCCCAGAACTACGTCTACCCCATGCCGCTAGAGTCTGCTGGCAAAGACGATGTATATGTAGGCCGCATTCGCAAAGACCTTGCCAACGACAACGGCATCACTCTATGGCTTACAGGTGACCAGATACGCAAGGGTGCGGCACTGAACGCTGTGCAGATAGCCGAATATCTCATCAAAGTCGGCAACATAAAATAAACTACAAACTACAGGCAAGCCCAGCCCGTGCAATGCGGAGTGCGCCATGAAATCGACATGTTTCATGGCGCACTTTGCATTATACCGATTCGGTCGTCAGGACTTATTGTATTTTGATTTTTTAAAGCCAAGCATCAGGTGCCTGTCAAGGATTATGCCTCACCCTACCGTTACCCATGCGCAGCAACAGATAGCAACTTGTATTCTTGGCTATTGTTACGCAGATAGAGACCAATTGTTTACACGCCAATCGGCAACAACTGGAAAAAGAAAAGCGGCGTCCCCGAATTTCAGAAAAATCCGAAGATGCCACCCATTATAACTTCAGCTTGTCAGCGACAAGCTTTCATAGCCTATCAGTCCTTTAGTTTTGCAGAAACAAACTCACGGTTGAGACGTGCAATATTAGCAATGGTCTCGTTTTTCGGGCATACTGCCTCGCAAGCGCGAGTATTGGTGCAGTTACCAAAGCCCAGTTCGTCCATACGCGCAACCATAGCCTTAGCACGCTTAGCGGCCTCTGGACGACCTTGCGGCAGAAGAGCGAGCTGGCTGACCTTGGAGCTAACAAAAAGCATGGCAGAACCGTTCTTACAAGCAGCTACACATGCACCGCAGCCAATGCAAGTGGCACAGTCCATAGCTTCGTCTGCATTTTGCTTTGGTATAAGAATTGCGTTGGCATCCTGTGGCTGACCAGTACGTACAGAGGTATAGCCACCAGCCTGAATAATCTTGTCGAATGCCGAGCGGTCAACCATGCAGTCCTTGATTACAGGGAATGCAGCCGAACGCCAAGGCTCAACAACAATCACGTCACCATCATTGAAACGACGCATATAGAGCTGGCATGTGGTTGCACCAGCAGCTGTCTTGCCGTGCGGAGTGCCGTTGATATAAAGCGAACACATTCCACAAATGCCTTCACGACAATCGTGGTCAAACACGAAAGGTTCCTTTCCCTCCTCGATGAGTTCTTCGTTGAGAATGTCGAGCATCTCAAGGAAAGAAGTATCATCAGGAATGTTTTTCATCTCGTGTGTATCAAAATGACCCTTATCCTTAGGACCATTCTGCTTCCAATACTTAAGTGTAAAAGAAATGTTTTTTGCCATTGTGTTTTAAGGTTTTAAGGGTTAGTTTTTGTAGTTTCGTGTCTGAACCTTGATGATTTCATATTCAAGTGGTTCTTTATTGAGAACTGGGGCGGTATCATCATTTCCCTGATACTCCCAGCATCCCACATAGAAGAAGTTCTCGTCATCGCGCTTAGCCTCGCCCTCTTCTGTCTGGTGCTCCTCACGGAAGTGACCACCACATGATTCTTCACGGTGAAGAGCGTCAGTAGCGATAAGCTCACCCATAAGGATAAAGTCACGGAGGTGGATAGCCTTGTCGAGCTCTACGTTGAGACCTTCCTTGGAGCCTGGTACAAATACATTTTCGTCAAACTCTTTACGTATGTTCTTGAGAAGTTTCAAGCCTTCTTCAAGACCTTCCTTGGTACGGCCCATACCTACGTGCTCCCACATGATGTGACCCAGTTCCTTATGTATTGAGTCAACAGAGCGTTTACCCTGTATGTTCATTATGCGGTCAATCTCTGCTTGTACACCAGCCTCAGCCTTATCAAATTCAGGACTATCAACGGGCAGGTGTGGCCAGATGGCCTGGTCTGCAAGATAGTTCTGAATAGTATAGGGAAGCACAAAGTAACCATCGGCCAAGCCCTGCATGAGAGCAGACGCACCAAGACGGTTGGCACCGTGATCAGAGAAGTTACACTCGCCGATAGCAAACAGACCAGGAATGGTGGTCTGGAGTTCATAGTCAACCCAGATGCCACCCATAGTGTAATGTATGGCGGGGAAGATCATCATAGGGTTGTAGTATTCTACACCGTCGACAGTCTTAGCCAGTTCACCAGGATTAACATCAGTGATTTCCTCATACATGTCAAAGAGGTTGCCATAGCGTTGGCGTATCTCGTCAATGCCGAGACGCTGGATAGACTCTGAGAAATCAAGGAATACAGCAAGACCTGTATTGTTTACACCAAAGCCCTTGTCACATCTCTCTTTTGCAGCACGACTTGCCACGTCACGTGGTACAAGGTTGCCAAAGGCCGGGTAACGACGCTCCAAATAGTAGTCACGCTTGTCTTCAGGTATGTCACTACCCTTTATTTCGCCTGCCTGCAACTTTTTGGCATCTTCAATGTCCTTAGGCACCCAGATGCGGCCATCGTTGCGAAGAGATTCTGACATAAGAGTCAACTTTGACTGCTTGTCACCGTGTACAGGGATACATGTAGGGTGAATCTGAACATATGATGGATTGGCAAACATTGCTCCCTTACGGTAGCACTGAATGGCCGCTGTACAGTTGCAGCCCATTGCATTGGTAGAAAGGAAATAAGCGTTACCGTAGCCACCGGTGGCAATTACAACGGCATTGGCTGAAAAGCGTTCAAGCTTACCAGTAACAAGATTCTTGGCAATGATGCCACGAGCACGGCCGTCAACCACAACAACGTCCTCCATCTCGTAACGGGTATAGAGTTTTACCTTGCCAGCCTCAACCATACGGCTGAGGGCACTGTAGGCTCCAAGCAGAAGTTGTTGACCTGTCTGACCTTTGGCATAGAATGTACGGCTAACCTGCGCACCACCAAACGAACGGTTGGCGAGCATACCACCATACTCACGTGCAAAAGGGACTCCCTGAGCTACGCACTGGTCAATGATGTTGTTGCTGACCTCTGCCAGACGATACACATTAGCCTCACGAGCACGATAGTCACCACCCTTCACTGTATCATAGAAAAGGCGGTAAACGGAGTCGCCGTCATTCTGATAGTTTTTGGCGGCATTAATACCACCCTGCGCTGCAATGGAATGAGCGCGACGTGGTGAATCCTGAATGCAGAAGTTATATACATTAAAGCCCATTTCACCGAGAGAGGCTGCCGCACTGGCACCAGCCAGACCTGTGCCTACCACGATGATGTCAAGCTTGAGTTTGTTCTTAGGGTTAACCAATCTTTGGTGTGCCTTGTAATTGGTCCATTTCTCTGCTACTGGACCCTCTGGTATTCTTGAATTAATTGTTGTCATTGTCTTTTCGTTTTTTTAGATTATACCGATGATCACTGATTACCTCACACAAGCAGGGCAAAGAGCAAACCAAACTACAACGGCAATGAACATCAGAGTTACAATAGTAACCCACACATTGCCGATTGTTTTCCAGCGGTTAAACCATATCTTGCCATTGACTCCCAAAGTTTGGAATGCACTCCAGAAGCCGTGACTCAGATGGAACCACAGTGCAACGAGCCAGATGATATAAATAATGGAATAAACAGGGCAGGCAAAGGTCTGCTTGATATGATATATTCCATCGGCAGCATAGAGAGCGCTTAATTCGTCACCAACAAGCTCTGCAAACATCATGTTGTACCAGAAGTTATAGAGGTGAAGCTGCAGTCCAAGCGCAACGATTATACCAAGAACAAGCATGTTTTGTGAAGCCCACTCCACCTTGGCTGGTTTGTCTGTCACTGCATACCTGCTACTGCCACGAGCCTTGCGATTCTGAAGTGTAAGGATAATAGCGTAAACAAAGTGTATAACTACCAATGCCGCAAGTACTGCCGTTGCCGCAACCGCATACCAGTTTGCGCCCAGAAATTCGCAGATAGCATTATACCCTTCTTCGCTAATCAAAGCTACTACATTCATGCATGCATGAAATGTAAGGAAAAGAATCAATGCGATACCCGTAACGGACATCAGCACTTTCTTACCGATTGAAGAATTTGTTAACCACATAAAAATTTAAGATTGTTATAGATAATAGTTAGTAATTTTCATTTTTTGGAACCATAAAGGTTAGCTCTGCAAAATTAGCTGTTTTTTGCAAACAACACAAAAAAAACGTCAACAAATGCTAACTGCAATATTTGCTTTTGGCGCTTTGCACCGCAAAGTTTTTCCAAAGAGCTGAAAGCTACATCAACACTGCCCCACCTCGCTCAATGTCGTGCATAGTCTTGGGAGGGCGTTTCACTACTTTCATCTTCAGATTTTCAGAAGCACATTTTTTCTGAATTATCCTTTGTCGTTCCATAAAAGGTGAGTCAAATCCAAAGAAGTCGTCAAAGGGAGAGTAGTTTCTGTTACGCAGGCCTACTGCAAGCTCCACATTGTATCTGCGAACCGGAAAAACAACATTGCCTACCTCGTGAAATGCCACGACAAATTGCTCGGCAACAACCGAGTAATAGCGTTTGCCATTATATGTGGTTATATTTTGTGTTAGACGTCGCTCTGGCGCATAGGCTCTGACTCGAGCATCTTTCATCTTTGGCAAAGCCTTGTCGAGATTCTCTATCTTGTTGAAAGAGCAATTGGAATAAAGGGTCAGAGTCACCAAAACGCTGTCACCCTCAATATGGTCGGCCTCCAAGTCTGGCACCGTTGCCACCGCAAAAAGCTTAACACCATCATTGTTTGTCTTGTCTTCTGCAGCAAACGTTATGTTTACGGCAAGAGCCGTCATAATCAGAAAACTAACAATCTTTTTCATATATCACTTATCTTCAACAGTTTCATAGTTATTGTCGTTGTCCAACTCCGCCAACCAACTTTCCGAACTGGCATCACTCGGCATACGCCAGTCTCCTCTTGGCGATAGCGAGCATGAGCCTACCTTGGGGCCGTCAGGCAGACAGCTGCGTTTGAACTGCTGTTGGAAGAACCGTCTTATGAACACAGTCAACCACCTTTGCACAGTTCCCTCGTCATACACATCTCTGAAAGCTATTGTCGCCAAATACTGTATCTTCTTCGCAGAAAAGCCGTAACGTAGAAAATAATACAGAAAAAAATCATGAAGTTCATATGGCCCCACCAGGTCTTCCGTCTTCTGCGTAATATTGTCATCGGCATCAGCGGGCAGCAGTTCGGGACTAATCGGGGTGTCGGCAATGTCTTGCAATATCATGGCACTGGCGGGTTCGGTGACGTTGTTGGCAGTCCAGACAACGAGATGACGCACCAGTGTCTTCGGCACCGAAACGTTCACTCCATACATCGACATATGGTCGCCATTATACGTAGCCCAGCCCAGCGCCAATTCGCTCAGGTCACCGGTGCCTACCACAATGCCGTTCATCTGATTGGCAGCGTCCATAAGTATCTGAGTACGCTCACGTGCTTGCGAATTTTCGTATGTTACATCTCGGAGCGCAGGGTCATAGCCCAAATCGAGGAAGTGCTGTTTGCACGCATCGGCAATGCTTATTTCACGAATGGTGATGTCGAGTGCCTTCATCAGGTTGGTAGCGTTGGTGTACGTGCGGCCAGTCGTGCCGAAGCCTGGCATAGTGATGCCCACTATACTCTTACGCGAACGCTTCAATCTGTCACAAGCCTTCACACACACGAGCAGTGCCAACGTCGAGTCGAGACCGCCACTGACACCCAGCACCAACGTCTGACAGTTGACGTGTTGCATGCGTTTGACCAACCCCTCTACCTGTATATTGAATATCTCCTCACAGCGGGCGTCAAGTTCACCGCCTTGCGGAACAAACGGCCAAGGGTCTATGCTGCGAGTCAACACTTCGTTGAAATTGGCCAATGCTGTCTGCTGAATATTAAAGATGCTGTAACCGCCCAAATCCACCTGTGTCGCCGAACTGGTATATGTTGTATTCTTGCGACGCTCCGAACGAAGGCATTCAACATCTATCTCACTGACAACTATCTGGGGGGCAAGGTCAAACCGTTTGCCTTCAGCCAGCAACCGGCCATTCTCATATATCATGGCATTGCCACTGAACACCAAATCCTGTGAACTCTCGCCATAACCACAACCCGAATAGACATAACCGCTAAGGCAACGTGCACTCTGTTGGGCTATAAGATTTTTCAGATACTCGTGCTTTCCTATGCTCTCGTTTGATGCACTGAGATTAAAGATAATGTCAGCACCAGCCAACGTGTGCCTGCAACTTGGCGGTATCGGAGCCCAGACGTCTTCACACAACTCTATGCCAAAACGATACGACCTCGTTTCAAAAATGGCATCCGTACTGATTACTACATTCTGGCCCGACAAGTGTACAGTTTCATTATTTACACCTCCACCCGACACAAACCAACGCATTTCATAGAATTCGTTATAGTTTGGCAGATATGTCTTAGGAACCAGCCCAATGATTTTTCCTTGATGCAAGACTGCCGCACAGTTAAGCAGCAAACCCCGATAACTGACTGGCAGGCCCACTATTACTACAACATTGAGCGGGCGGGTATAGTCGGCCAACTGCATGAGCGAAATCTCTGCCTTATCCAGCAGCAGTTGCGAGGCAAACAAATCCTGACAAGTGTAAGAAGTGATGCACAATTCTGGAAAACAGATGACTTCCACTCCTATGGTCTCGGCCTCCGAGATAAGTTCCATTATCTTCCCGGTATTATACTCGCAGTCTGCCACCCTGACGGAAGGAACTGCCGATGCAACTTTTACAAAACCGTAATTCATTCTTCCTAACTCTTTTCTTGAGGTTCAATACTTAAAACTGCTGCCACCCAGAAATTCTCGAAGCAAAGATATGGGCGGCAAGCCCTTGGTGTTTATCGGGTTTATATATTTCAAAAACTTCTGCAGACGATACGCCTCGCAATATTCCGGGCAATTCTCTGGCACTTGCTCAAGTATCGGCAAAGCCTGTGTGCGCAGCCCCGCAAGTTCAAACAACAAGGCGGAATTAAACATTATATCTGCCTCTTCCTGATAGGGGAAAATCCATTTCTGTTCACCCTGCCTTACGCTCGGCCAACGCCTGATGGTGTCAACCGCCGAATAGCCTCTATACTTATAGTCGCGAACGATACGACGCAGCAGTCTGTTGTCGGTAGTTGAAATATAGTTTTGGTCATCAAGCTGTATGGAGGTCAATGCAGATACGTAGATTTTAAATTTCAGAGACGGGGCAATAGCTTCCGTTAGCTTGGGATTCAGCGCATGTATGCCCTCCATTATCAACACATCGTTGGGAGCAAGTTTCAGTTTCTTGCCACTGTTGACACTCTTGCCTGTCTGGAAATCATAGTGAGGCAACTCTACCTCACTGCCAGCAAACAGTTTTGCGAGGTGTTCTGACAACAACGGCAGATTCAAGGCATATATCGATTCAAAATCATAGTTTCCATCTGCATCGCGTGGTGTTTCCTCACGTGGCAAGAAATACTCGTCCATCGAAATTGGGCATGGTCTCAAACCACACACCATCAACTGCACGCTCAGACGTTTGCTGAACGTCGTCTTGCCACTTGACGATGGCCCTGAAATAAGCACCAGCCTTACCGTGCCTTTCGTCTTTATTGTTTCTGCAATGCGGCAAATCTTGTTTTCCTGCAATGCCTCCGAAATATTTATCACGTCGTTAGTATGGCCATTGGCGCAGGCCTCATTCAATTCGCCTACCGTACGCAGACAGCCAAGATCCTGCCAGCGGTGATTGTCGTTGAACACCTCCAGCATCTTGTCTTGCTTGATGACCGGTTTAAGTTCTCCGGCATTGGAGGGGTCTGGCAATCTTAACAACAGACCGCTGTGGTATGCCTCCAGTCCATAAAGAGCAAGATATTTGGTCGAGGGACACATGTCACCAAAATAATAACCAGGATAACCGTCTAACGTGAAATAGGTGGCATACAGGCTGTTGATTGTACTGAGCAGCTTGACCTTGCTGGCCATCTCGGCCTCTTTAAAGGTTTTGATTGCCTCTTCTCGCGGACACACCACTTTCTTTATCGAAATATCAGCAGCAATTATGCTATCCATACGCCTGCGAATGTCCGCAATGCTTATTTTGGTGTCACCAACATGGCGCAAACTGATATAATATCCATTAGACACAGGAGCCTCCACCCCTATATGGACACCCTCGTATAGGTCTTCCACGGCCTTAGCCAGCACAAAAAGCAAAGTGCGGGTATAGGTACGCATTCCCGAGTCGCTGGTGATATCAAGGAACTCAACATCTGAATTGCTGAACAAGCGAGTGTTCAGCCCATGCGACACATTGTTGACAAGTGCCGAAATGGCTGGAAACTTCAATGACGGTGAAGCCTGACCATAAAAATCAAGCAGACAACAGCCTTCTGGAACTTCATAAGTCTTGCCATCGTTGACACAGCGGATTTTAAGCATAGCATTCATAGCAGATACCTATTGATTAATATCTAATTTATTATATCACCCAAGGCAGCCCCTGTATGTAAACAAGGTATCAAAATATCTTTGTCGGCCAATCTGTCTGAAATGCGTCCAATCAGTTTGCCTTGTATCTCTTGTTGAGCCCTGCTATCACGTCCTTCGTAATATCACACTTAGGATCTGCCAAGAGAATGTTGTCGTTTGAGCGGGCAAGGATAAAGGTATAGCCGGCAGTCTTGTTATATGATTTAAGGAAGTTGTCTACAGAATCATGCAGAGCTTCATTGTATTTAGCCTGTTCTTTCTGGAACTCTTCCGTAAGGTTTTGCTGCAAGGTCTGAATCTGAGCCTGCTTGTTCTGCAGTGAAGTCTGGATTTTCACAGCCTGTTCTTCAGTAATGCTTTTTTTCTGGATTTTATCCTGAAATTCGGCCATCTCCTTCTGTAGGGCTATACCATTATTATTCAATGTGGCATTGATGCTGGCACTTTTCTTCTCAAGCAACTGGCTGCAGTCAAGGTAATACTGGTAATGAGCCATCAGCGAGTCAAGGTCTACAAATGCTATAGTCACTCCTTTTGCAGTCTGAGCCCCAGTCGCAGATTCTGCAGCCTTTTTGTCGTTTGAGCTGCCATTACATGATGTGGCAACAATAGAGAGAGCCACTAAAATGGCCACAAGAAAATCAATCTTCTTCATTATTACACATTAATATTGTTTGTTATCATAGTTTATTTGTTCCGCACGTCTGAGTGTTCCTTTATCTTCAGACCGCCATTGATGCGTGCCTGACGATCCTGACTCTTCACACAGCCAATGCCACGCCGCTCCATTTCAGGATTGCCCTCCACATGGGTGTGAACAAAACCCTTGCCTGCCAAGAGAAGCCTTATGCCAAGCAGCAAAACGGCAATAGCAATAATTAACAGTACGAAAACAATTTCTTTTAGCATTTCTTTGTAAATTTGCCTTTGGTTGTGTTTTCAAAAATTTCTCTGCTCATTAATACTGCAAAGATAACTTTTTATTGATTTGCAACCTCAGGTTTCTTGTGTTATTTAATCTTAAAATAATGATTTAAATCCACCTCCAATACAAACTGCTTCACAAAGAGCAACATATCTAACACATTTATAACTATGTCAGAACTCAAATTACAACCCAAAGCAGTGTTTGACTGCTTCGCTGAAATCAACAAAATCCCACGCCCCTCACACAAAGAACAGAAAATGGGAGCGTTTCTCGTAGACTTCGGCAAAAAACATGGACTTGAAACTCTCCAAGACTCCACAGGCAACGTACTGATACGCAAACCCGCCACCAAAGGTATGGAAAACCTCAAGACGACTGTGCTGCAAAGTCACATGGACATGGTATGTGAAAAAGAAGCAGGTCTCAACTTTGACTTTGAAAAAGATGCCATACAGACATATATTGACGGCGACTGGCTCAAAGCCAAAGGCACAACACTTGGCGCCGACGACGGAATAGGTGTAGCCATGCAATTGGCGATATTGGCAGACGACACCATACAACACGGCCCATTGGAATGCCTGTTCACCGTATGTGAAGAAGAAGGACTCAACGGAGCCATGGGCCTTGAAGCTGGTTTTATGAAAGCCGACTACCTCATCAATCTCGACTCTGAGGACGAGGGCCTGATTTTTGTCAGTTGCGCAGGCGGAGCAAACACAAAGGCTACATTCAATGTTGACCTCGAAGACACACCTGCCAACCAATTCTTTTTTAAGATACAGATAAGCGGACTCACCGGTGGGCATTCTGGCGACGATATCGAAAAGAAGAGGGCCAACGCCAACAAACTGCTTGCCAGACTGTTAGAAGCATTCAAAAAATACGACATACGCATAGCAGACATTCAGTCAGGCGGACTTCATAACGCCATACCACGCGATGGCTATGCCGTAGCATGTGTTCCGACACAGTTTAAAGAAAACCTCAGGGTTGACTTCAATGTAATGACCGCAGAGTTTGAGGAGGAGTTCTCCGCCACAGAACAAAACATGAGGTTCAAACTCGAAAGCACACAACCCACAGCCAAGGTTATTGACAAGACATCTGGCAACAACCTTATCACGGCTCTTGTCAGTGTTCCCAACGGCGTACTTGCCATGGACCAGAACATACCTGACTTCGTAGAAACATCATCAAACCTTGCAAGCATTCATCTCAACAAAGACAAAGTTAACATCGTAACCAGTCAACGCTCCAACATCATGAGCGCACGCAAAAACGCATCTGCAATGGTGCGGGGCGTATTTTCACTTGCAGGAGCTGACGCCGAAACAGGTGAAGGCTACCCTGGATGGAAACTTGACCCAAACAGCCCGCTCCTCAGCATCACCGTAGAAGCCTACAAGCGACTCTTTGCCAAAGACCCTGAAATCAGAGCTATCCACGCTGGACTGGAATGTGGTCTGTTCAGCCTCAAATATCCACATGTAGACATGGTGTCGTTCGGACCTACTCTCCGAGGGGTACACTCACCAGAAGAACGACTTCTCATTCCAACAGTACAAAAAGTATGGGAACATCTCCTTGAAACTCTTAAAAACATTCCGGCAAAATAAAGCCCTCTTAGCTTCATACATTCTTGGCCGTTAGTGCCATAGTCTGACCAATAATACCAAATCGGTCGTTAGGATTCAACTCGTATCATTATGCCATGGTACCTGTCTCCAGCCTAACGACCGGTTTGAGTTTTCCCCAATTCGGTCGTTAGGGCTTATTGGGATTAATTGCAACATGCAACTCACAATATCGACCTCCTCGACAGCTGTCAACTTAGCTTAGCCACAAATTTATTATCAAGGCAATGTATTTTTCTCTTGTTATTTCTGGGGGAGGCTGTCCGAAAACC
>USTH01000029.1 GCA_900557555.1 uncultured Prevotellaceae bacterium
CCGTTGACGGTAAGGCTGCTTCTTCTCTCCGGAAGGGTCAGATCTACATCATCGACGGCAAGAAAGTCAAGCTATAGACCATAGTATTATAATTCCATTTGTCGTCAGGGTCGGAAAGCGCAACAACAGCGTTTCCGACCCTGACATTTTTATCTCCTTTCGGCCGAAGTAGACAACCGTTTCGGCCGAAACGCAAGTCCATTTCGGCCGAAATGGATTCGCCTTTCCGCCGAAACGGTGTTGTAATGTTGTGATGCAACGATGTATGGATGGGGTATGTAGACACTAATGTTGACATTGTCCGTAATAAAAAGATGTCATTTAAGAAGTACTAAAAAAGATGTCATTTACGACCTAATGACCGATTTGGGTTTAAAGTGATTTCGGTTTATTATCTATAATTAACACACGCAAGTTTTGTAGGGATTGGATAATTGGATTATTATTTTTAACTTTGCCCGCAAAACAAGCTTACAATGAGCATAACCAGACTACTCTTACCTGTATTTCACAGGAGATACGAAAAGTTGAGACGCAGCGAGTTTCGTGCAGAGGAGGAGCAGCGACAGCTGTTGGCGAGAATGCTACACCGTGCCAGCGACACCGAATATGGCAGACAACACGGCTTTGCGGAAATCAGCAATTATGACGATTTTGCACGAAGGGTGTCTGTCAACACCTATGAGGAACTGAAGGGAAGCATCGACCGTATGCGTCATGGTGAGGCTGATGTGCTTTGGCCTGGCAGGGTGAAGTGGTATGCAAAGTCATCTGGCACAACAAATGACAAGAGCAAGTTCATACCAGTGAGCCGCCAGGGACTTCATGACACCCATTATGCCGGTGGTGCTTGTGCCGTGACTTACTATCTGCACAACAATCCCAAGAGCCACATCTTTGACGGCAGGGCCTTGATACTTGGTGGCAGCCATGAGCAGAACTACAACGTGAAAGAAAGTCTGGTGGGTGACCTCAGCGCCATATTGATAGAGAATATCAACCCGCTGGTCAATCTTGTCAGAATACCCAAGAAGAGTACGGCTCTGCTCGAAGACTTCGAGGTGAAGCGCGACCTGATAGCCCGCGAGGCATGTGGCAGGAATGTCACTAATATCAGTGGTGTGCCTTCTTGGATGCTGTCGGTACTTACCCGTTTGCAGGAGTTGACAGGCCAGACAGACATCAGTGCCGTCTGGCCCGGCCTTGAGGTATTTTTTCATGGTGGTGTGGCCTTCACTCCCTATCGTGACCGCTATAAGGAAATCATCAGTTCGCCCCACATGCACTATATGGAGACCTACAATGCCAGCGAGGGGTTCTTTGGTGTTCAGAATGATTTGGCAGACCCGGCAATGTTGCTGTTGACAAACTTGGGCGTGTTCTATGAATTTATTCCACTCGAGGAGGTTGGCAAGGATAATCCGAATGCTGTGCCGATTTGGCAGGTGGAGACCGACCGCAATTATGCCATAGTGATTAGCACCACAAGCGGATTGTGGCGTTACCAGATAGGCGACACGGTGAAGTTTACGCATTTGAATCCCTATAAATTCTTCATCAGTGGCAGGACCCGAAGTTTTATCAACGCCTTTGGCGAGGAATTGATCGTTGATAATGCAGAGAAAGGTCTCTGTGCGGCCTGCGGTGCTACTGGGGCCGAGGTGGCAGAATATACTGCCGCACCGATATTCATGGACTCCCACGGCAAATGCTGCCATCAGTGGGTGATAGAGTTTCGTAAGGAGCCGGCAGACATTGACCGCTTTGCCGCAGAGCTCGACAAGTCTCTGCAGAAGATAAATTCCGACTATGAGGCAAAACGTTACAAGGACATCACCCTCCAGCAGCTGCAAATAGTCAAGGCACCGTCTGGCCTGTTTGACAGTTGGCTCAAGAGCAAGGGCAAGCTGGGCGGGCAGCACAAAGTGCCGCGTCTTTGCAATGACCGCAAGATTATAGAAGAGGTTCTTGCCTTTATACAGAATGGTCAAACAACGTAGCATTTACGAATGCCTATGAAGAAGCCGCATGTCATATTGTTGCTTGCAATGGCAGTAGCCTTGCTTACACTGGGTTGCGCACGTCCTGGCACACCCGACGGAGGCCCCTATGACGAGACCCCTCCGAAGGTGGTCGGTGCCAAACCTGATGAAGGTGCTGTCAATAGCCGTTCAAACAATATTGAAATATTTTTTGACGAGTATGTGAAGCTGGAGAAGGCGGCCGAAAAGATAGTAATCTCTCCTCCGCAGATTAACATGCCCGAAATCAGTGCCATTGGGCGCAAGATTAAGGTCAAGTTGCTTGACTCTCTCAAGCAGAACACTACCTATACCATTGACTTCGGCGATGCCATAGTGGACTATAATGAGGGCAACCCTATGGGTAAGTATACCTACACGTTTTCTACAGGGGAGAAACTCGACACTATGGAGATTTCCGGCAAGGTGCTTGATGCCCGAAACCTTGAGCCTGTCAAGGGTATTGTGGTGGGACTGCATGCCGACACGACCGACACGGCTTTTACCACCAAACCTTTTGATCGCATGGCGCGCACCAACGGTAGCGGTGAATTTACCGTCAAAGGTGTTGCTCCCGGCAGCTATCGCATCTATGCACTCAAGGATGCCGATGGCAATTATGCTTTCAATCAGAAGAGCGAGATGATAGCTTTCAGCCGGCAAACCATTACTCCGAGATGCTATGCTGACGTGAGAAGCGACACCGTGTGGCGTGACTCTATAAGTATTGACTCTGTCAAGCAGGTTCACTACACCCATTTTGTTCCAGACAATGTAGTGTTGCTTGCGTTCACGGAGTCAACGCTTGACCGACATCTGCTGAAAACGGAGCGCAAGGTGCCTGAGCATTTTGAGGTCTATTTTACGGGTCCATCGACCAAGCGGCCTGTTATAAAGGGCGTGGATTTTGATGAGAGCAAACTTCTTGCTGAATGCTCTGTAAACAATGATACCATAACATATTGGATTGCCGACACGGCATTGGTTCATACTGACACCCTGACGGCAAATCTTACCTATGAGGAGAACGACTCGTTGGGCAACTTCATAGAACGCACGGAGGAGATTCAGTTTGTGAGCCGTCTGCCTCGCTCTCGCCAGATTAAGTTGGAACAGCAGGCTCAAAAGGATTGGGAACACGAACAGGAGAAACTCAGGAAGCGCAAACAGCCTTACCTTACTGTACGCCCAACAGAAACGCTCAATATTACGTATACGGGCGGTGCGACACTCGACCTCTACAATAATATAGGGTTCAGATCACCAGAACCGCTTTCGGCGGTAGACACCACGATGTTCCACCTCTACCTAAAGCAGGACACCCTCTATGTGCCTGCTCGCCATCTGCTCAGGAAGCGGCAGGACAGTTCGATGGAATATATACTGTATGGTGAGTGGCGTCCGGAGCAGCAGTATGCATTGATTGTGGACTCCGCCGCATTTAGAAGCATCTATGGCAAGGTGTCTGACAAAATAGAGTTTCGTTTCTCCATACCGTCACTCGACAAATACTGTACATTTACGGCGGTCATTGAGGGTCGCAGCGATTCTGCTGTAGTTGTCGAGATGCTTAACAGCTCGGATAATGTGGTGCGGCGCGAACGTGCGGAGGATGGCAAGGCAAATTTCTTCTTTATGAAGCCGGGAAACTTTTACATGCGTGCGTTTGTTGACCGCAACGGCAATGGCAAGTGGGACGAAGGCAACTATGCTAAAGGATTTCAGGCGGAAGAGGTGTTCTATTATCCCGCACCGCTCACCATGAGAGCCAAATGGGATATTGAACAGGTATGGAATCTGCACGGTGTGCCGATAGAACGGCAAAAACCGGAAAAGATAACGAAACAAAAGCCCGATAAGGAAAAAACCATACAGAACCGCAACGAAGAGCGGGCCAAAAAGTGGAAGTAGCCCTATTGTCTCTCTTGGCAGGTGGTGTGTAGGTGGTGATGCCTGTAGTTATAACATTAGTTGAAGCTTGTTCAATATGAGGAGAGTGTGTTTCTTGATTAGCATGGTGTTGGTATCGTTGTGCATCAGTGCCGAGACCAGAGGCCGGCTGGCTTTTCGGTCGGGCGAGGTGCTGCAATACAGCCTGTACTATAACTGGAAATTCATTTGGGTCAGAGCCGGCAGTGCCACGATGAGCATTCTGCGCACCAACTACAAGGGACTCCCGGCTTATCGCACACATCTCATGATGAAAGGCACCAAGGAGGCCGATGGCTATTTTGTGCTGCGCGACACACTGCTCAGTTATACAGCCTGTGACAACCTGCGACCGTTGTATTATTCCAAAAATGATTTGGAGGGTTCGTCCCATCGCTCCAGAGAAGTCCGTTATTCCTATGCAAACCGAAAATGCAGAGTCAGGCAGAGCTATGTACATAAGGACGGGCGCATAACCGAGAAGGACGAGCAGTTTGCCACACAGGTCTACGACATGCTTAGCATAATGCTGAAGGCACGCAACTTTGACACCTCAGACTGGAAGCCAGGCAAACGTATCTCTTTTCTGATGACCGACGGCAACGGAGTTGAGAATCAAACTCTGATATACCGCGGCAAACAACGCATCAAGATGAAAGGCAGCCGCAAGGTATACCAATGCCTTAAACTCTCGTTTGTGGAGACCAATGGCCGTGGCAAGGAGAAGGAGGTCATTACTTTTTTTGTTACTGACGACGCCAACCATATTCCTGTGCGCCTCGACATGTATCTGCGCTTCGGTTCTGCCAAAGCCTTCTTTGAGGCTGGCAGGGGGCTGGCCCACTGAATGGAGAGGGCTGTCTGATGCCGAAAATGCGGAAAATCAGACGGTTGAAAAGCGCGTGCCGGCAATGACAAACAGTGGCCGATGATGTTGATGTGGCATGAGAAAACAGCTTTTTAGCACACTTTAGGTCTGAGAGTGCATTTTTTGAGTTTCAAAGATTGTCAGTGTTATGGAAAATCAGTATTTTTGCAACGGATAAAAACAAGAATACAGAAACAAGCAAAAGAAATGTCATTCACTCATGTTACGGCTGCCGAGGTCGCAGCCCTTATTAAAGACGGACAGACAGTCGGTCTTAGTGGTTTTACTCCAGCAGGTGCGCCAAAGAGCATACCTGCTGAGATTGCAAAGAAAGCGAAAGCGGAACATGCTGCCGGACGTTCGTTCAAGATTAACATCTTCACAGGTGCCAGCACTGGCCAGAGTTGCGACGGTGAGTTGAGCAACCAGCATGCCATCTGCTTCCGTGCGCCCTATACAACAAACGGTGATTTCCGCAAGCATGTCAATGCTGGTGAATTGGCATACTGTGACCTCAATCTTTCAAACATGGCCACTCAGATACGTCAGGGTTATCTGGGCGATGTGCATTGGGCTGTACTTGAAGCCTGTGAGGTTGAGGAAGTGGGTGACAAGGCACGCATTTATCTTACTGCGGCGGGAGGTATCAGCCCAACCGTGGCACGTCTTGCCAAGAATGGCATCTTCGTTGAAATCAACGCTTTTCACAGTAAGAAGTCAATGGGTATTCATGATGTCTATGAGATAGAGGACCACCCATACCGTACTCCTGTGATGATTACCAAGGCCAGTGACCGCATCGGTAAGCCATATGTTGAGGTTGATAAAAGCAGAGTGCTCGGAGTGTTGGAATGCAACATTCCTGACGAGGCTCGCTCGTTCAAAGAGGCAGACCCCGTAACGACTCAGATAGGACAGAACGTTGCCGACTTCCTTCTTTACAACCTTCGCAAGGGACTTATCCCCAAGACGTTCCTCAACCTGCAGAGTGGAGTGGGTTCCGGTGCCAATGCTGTGCTTGGCGCTCTGGGGCAGTGTCCGGAGGTTCCCAACTTCAACATCTATACAGAAGTGTTGCAGGACGCCCCCGTCGGGTTGATGAAGCAAGGGCGCGTTCTCTCTGCATCAACTTGCTCGCTAACGGTTACTAATGACTGTCTGAGGGATATCTACTCCAATATGGACTTCTTCAAGGACAGACTGGTCATACGTCCTTCTGAAATATCCAACTGCCCCGAGGTGATTGCACGCATTGGCGTATGTTCGCTTAACACCGCCATTGAGGCCGACATCTACGGACATGTCAACAGCACCAAAATCTGTGGCACTAAGATGATGAATGGCATCGGCGGGTCGGCAGACTTCACCAACAACGCCTATCTCTCAATCTTTACATGTGGGAGCACCGCCAAGGGCGGAGCCATCTCAAGCATCATTCCTTTCTGTTCGCATGTTGACCATACCAGCCATTTCATTGATGCTATCATTACAGAGTATGGTGTGGCTGACCTGCGAGGGAAGTGCTCCATGCAGAAGGCAGATGCCCTTATCAACGTGGCTCACCCTGATTACCGTCCTTTGTTGCGCGAATACCTCAAGCACGCAGAGAGATTCGGCGGACACACCCATCACTGCCTCAGTGCAGCATTTGCCATGCATGACACATTCCTGCGCAAGGGCGACATGCGCTTGACTGACTTCAGCGAATATATCAAATAAATAAGACGAACCATACTAAACTACCATACACAATGACGACAAAACCGTTTATTATTGCGGCAGTTGGCGCACTGTCGGTGATGCCTGCTACGGCACAGAAAGACATCACTCCCCAGATGTTGCAACAGTTTCAGAACAGCTATAAGTCGGAGGGTGCTGACAAGGCGTTGGATAATGCAGTAGCCGCCAACGACATTAAAGTCCTTGCGCTCAACAACGAGACGATGGCGCAGTTTGATACCGAGTTTTCTAACAAGGTAAACTCCAAGGGGGTTACCAACCAGAGAGGCTCCGGACGCTGCTGGCTTTTCAGCGGGCTCAATGTGCTTCGCGCCAAGATGATTGCCAAGTACAATCTCGGTGCAATGGAGTTTTCTGAGAACTACTGCTTCTTCTATGACCAACTTGAGAAATCCAACCTGTTTTTGCAGGCAGTCATCGACAATGGCAAGAAGCCTATGGATGACCGCACGGTAGACTGGCTGTTTCATAATCCGCTGAGCGATGGAGGCACTTTCTGCGGTGTTGCCGATGTGGTGTCAAAATACGGCCTTGTGCCCTCTACCGTGATGCCTGAGACTTTCTCGTCAAACAGCACCGGTACCTATTCCATGCTGCTCAAAACCAAGCTTCGTGAATATGGCCTCACCCTGCGCAAGATGATTGCCGACGGCAAGAGCGACAAACAAGTTGTGGCGAAGAAAGTAGAAATGCTCGGCGTGGTCTACAAGATGCTCGTGAGATGCTTTGGCGTGCCACCCCAGAAGTTCAGCTACACACTGCGCAATGCAGCCGGCAAGGTCATCAGTTCCAAGGAATATACTCCGAAGTCTTTCTATGACGAACATATCGGCATAGACCTTACTGACAACTACTTCATGTTTATGAATGACCCCTCGCGCGACTACTATAAGACTTATGAGATAGATCTTGACCGCCATGCTTATGACGGTCGCAACTGGGTGTTCCTCAATGTGCCTATGCAGGATATCAAGGACATGGCCATCTCGTCTATCAAGGACAGCACGATGATGTATATGTCGTGTGATGTGGGCAAATGCAATGATTCAAAACGAGGCTACTCAGACCCCGATGTCTACAACTACGGAGAAATATTTGGTGTGGACTTCCCGATGGACAAGAAAGAACGCATATCAACTTTCGCTTCGGCTTCAACTCACGCCATGACCCTCATGGCCGTGGACATTGACGAACAAGGCAAGACAAAAAAATGGATGGTGGAAAATTCCTGGGGACCGTCATCTGGTTTTAAGGGCCACATCATCATGACTGACAAATGGCTTGACGAATACCTGTTCCGCCTTGTGGTGGCAAAGAAATATGTGCCGGCAAGATTGGCTGACATGATGAAACAGAAACCTATCTTGTTGCCAGCCTGGGACCCCCTCTTCCAGCCAGAACAATAGTGGCTTGAATTCAAACCATAGACCAATAGTTGCATATACATATGCATTGTCAAAGGGGCAACCGTGCCGTAACGAGGCGCGGTTGCCTCTTTTTTTACCCAAATCGGAAGTAACAAAAAAGATGTTATCTACGACCTAATGACCGATTTTGGTTTAACAACTTTTAACTGTATTGGGCGTTAGCAATCCGTAGGGCTTACGTATTAAAAACAAAAGGGCATAGATAAGTAGTTGTCCAAAATCGGTTTAATGTCAAGATGATTATCTTCCGAGTGATATAAAAACAAGTTCTGGCACTGACTTAAAGCCCGCAGACCAAACAGATATGACTGCAGACAAATACACTTTTGAAGTTCAGCGGTTGCGTGACCGCATGGTTGCTGTCGCCACTCGAATGTTAGACAACCGTGATGAGGCGGAGGATGTTACTCAAGACGCCCTGCTCAAGCTGTGGGCAGTGCGCAAGAAACTTCAGGAGTCAGATATAGACAGGCTTGCATTCGTGATTCTGAGACATTTGTGCATCGACGAGTTGAGAAGACGTAAATGCCGCAAAGGAAACAAGACTGTAGATATAGATTCCGTGGAGGTGGCTATGTCCCCTGAAGATTTGGAGGTTGTTGAGGAACGTGAAAGGCAGTTGATAAGAGCTGTTGACAAACTCCCTTCACGGCAGCGTATGCTGTTGCGGATGAGATATATTGAAGGCATGGAGGTCTCTGCCATAGCGGAGCTGGTGGGTGGCAGCGAAGACAGTGTTAACATGGTTCTCAGCCGTGCTCGCAGGGGAGTGTACAGGCTTATGACCTTCCTGGTGGTTGCGGCATGTCTTGTGTTGTATACCTTGCTGCCTAACCGCATCGGGCATGCGCCAGAGATGGTGCATAATACCTCAGGGGTCTACACTGGTACGCAAAAGGCTGGAGTGTTGAAGCCCTCTGCTCATGCAGAAAAGACTGCCGAAGTTGTAAAGCCTGGTTCTGAGCGCACGGTACGCACGTCACGAAGGAGAAAGCTCAGTAGTGAGGAGGAGAAACTCTTTGCAGAAGTAATGGCGTTCTATAATGAGAAGATGGAGGAGTTACACACGTCAACCGATTATAATGCTATCTGTGAATACGCCGAACAGCATTTTGACGAAATTCTTGGTGACAGTACGGCTAACATACCCAACTGTAACGCCTCCACACTACAATTTTCGTTCTGACACCTGTGTGGTGTGCTGGTATTTTGCGAACATTAAAACGTATAACTATCAAATATTAACGATTATGAGAAAGACATTAATTACCTTTTGCGTGTTTATTATGGCAGTTGGAGCAATGGCGAAAGACTGTAAGACGGAAGAAGAACATCTCAAATTTATGGGCATCCCAATTTGTGGAACTATAAGGGACTTCTCCAAAGAACTGATTGCAAGAACCAATGCTCTGCCTACAGGAGTGTATAACGGCATGTTCTCCTTCAGAGGCAGTTTCGCTGGTTACGATGCTGACATTCATGTTACGTACAACAAGGTCAATAAGGAGGTCTACCGGGCTCATGCGGTAGTGGATTCTCGCGACAAAAAGATAGCCGAACGCATACGTGACGAATTTCGTGAGTCCTTAATGAAAAAGTACCCTGACAGCTTTATAAAGAGATCTAAGAACGAGAACGGTGACAGCATCTTCCAGATGTGGCCGAAGAGAGACCCAAAGGCAAAAAAACTTGCCCCAGAAAAAGTCTATGGAGAGATTTGCCTATACATTCTTTATAATAAGCGTCTCAATGTCTATGGCGTATTCTTAATTTACAATGACGAAATAAATACCGGCAAGTATTACGAGGAATCAAAACTTGCGGATTTCTAAGAACTAAAGCAGGTGTTCAAAAATGTATTAACTTGTTCGTATGGATATCTTTTCACAATTTATGAACACTTCTTGAACTAAATTATTTTTGAACACCCACTTTTTTATTTTGTTTGTTAATATATCCCGAGTTCGGCCATTGTGTCTTGTTCATTTATTGGCCGACTCGGGATTATGTAGAAAATGGTGTGCACGAGTTAATGATTTGTATAGAACAGGAATTATAAACCCAAATCGGTCATTAGGTCATAAATGACATCTTTTTTTGTTACTTTTTATTGCCTTTTGTCTTTTATAAGGCACCTGATGCTTGTGTTTAGCTCAAAATTGCCCGCTATTATTCCCTAAAAAGACAAGCAACATCTGCTCTCCTAAAAAACAAAACCCAATAAGTCCTAACGACCGAATTGGGTTAAAGAGATAATAATGAAAGTATTCCTTCGAAAAAATAGAAAATATCTTTTTGGGGGGTGTGTTTTCTTGGTGTTTTTAAAAAAAACACTAACTTTGACGGCAAATGAGCCAATCTAACAAATGGACATGCATTATAACTGTTTTCCAGATTACATTATAAGGCCGGATGATGGTTGTGTACGTCTTTAGAAAATCAAAATAAAATTAATATTATGAGGAGATTTGTAGCTTTAATAATTGCGTTTTTGGTGGTGTTGGGCGTATATTCCGAAAACGACAGAATGTTTATTGGCAGAGTCAAGGATCGTTTAACACAGAAGTTTCTTGATGAAGTAGTAGTATCGATATACAAAGGCTCGGAGCTCGTGGATCAAGGCATGACAGATAAGGATATGCATATTCAGGGGGGCGATGGTGGCTACTACTATATATTAATGATTCCGGAAGACAGTGCAACCTATACCCTAAGATACGAGAAAGAGGGGTTATGAACCTTTGGAGAAAGTCGTCTTCATGAAGCGCTTTAAAATGGTAGAAGACTTTAGACTACAAACTCCTGTCTACCTCAGACCAATGCCCACTGACAATAAACTCAAGGGGGTAACTGTTAAAGCAACAAAAATAAAATTCTATAGCAAAGGGGATACAATAGTATATAATGCAGATGAGTTTAACTTGCCCGAAGGCTCCATGCTTGACAACCTTGTAAAATCAATGCCAGGGGCAGAGTTAAAAGATGACGGTGAAATAACTGTCAATGGTCGCAGGGTAGATGCCCTGCTTCTGAACGGGGAGGATTTCTTCAAGGGTAAGCGGGGGCTTATGCTTGAGAATCTGCCAGCTTATATGGTGAAAAATCTTAAGGCTTATGAGCGGTTGAGTAAATTGGAACAGTTCATGGGTAAAAAAGAAGGGGAGTTTGTGCTTGATGTGAACCTCAAGAAAGAGTATTCCATTGGCTGGATAGGCAATGCCGAGGTTGGTGCAGGTACTGAAAACCGATATCTCGCCCGCTTGTTTGGCTTGCGCTTTACCACGGCCTCACGTATTGGGGTTTATGCAAACTTCAACAACCTCAACGACAAACGCAAGCCTGGCGAAGACTCTCAATGGACTCCCGACAAGATGCCTTTCGGCCTTCTGTCGCAGAAGAGCGGTGGCATAGACTACTTGATAAAGCCAAAATTCACCTCTAACAAATTCTCCGGCAATGCCGATTTGTCGTACACCGATGGTGATTATTATTCAGAAACAACACGCGAAACCTACATGCCACAAGGAAACTTGTATGCTCGCAATCGGTCGAAATTCAGAAATCATAATTTCACATTTAATACCCAACACAAATTCGAGATGACAGAAGAGGATGGATTTTCCGGAGCAACGATAGAGCCGTCGTTGAATTATTCACGCTATGACTACCGAAGCAATAACCTGAGTGCAACATTCAATGGCAATCCGTACGACTATGCCACCTCAGTAGCATTGTTTGACAGTATACAAAACATGAATGGGAGCAATTTGCGTCGCATGATGCTAAACCGATACAGTCAAGAGACTAAGCGAAAGGGGCACGACCTAAATACAAGTATATCTGGAGGTTACGTAAAGGTTATTTCCGGAATTATATATAGTTTGTCTGGGAGTATGCACTATAACAATAGTGCTTATGACAAAAATGAACGTTATGACTTGGCATATCCCAACAGTCTTTCGGATAACTCGCAGTATCTTGATAGGTATATTCACGAGAAACCTAACAGAACGCTTGGCTATAATATTATGCCCAAAGTTAGAATAAAGCTGTTTGGTGGAAACTTTGAACCAGAGGCCATGGTAGGGCAGACGTTCAAAAATCAAACATTGTCGCGTTACAACCTTGAAACTTTGCCAGGGTGGGGAGCAGGCTCTAATCATAAGTTTGGCGAACTGCCATCCGAAGTGGAGTTTATGAAGCAAGCCATTGACAACAACAGTTATGACTTGAGTCAGACAGAAACCTTCGCGAGCATTAATCCAAGCTATGAGAATGAAATCAACATGAAGAATTCTTTGTTGTTTTATTCTTTATATGCCAAGGTAGAATACCGCCACTACCGTCTTGACTACAGGCGAGGAAATCTCAACACAGGCGACTATGTTTACTCGGGTGTTACAAATCATGGCTATGTGCTGTTCAATCCTATGTTGCATCTGGAGTTGCAATGGGGAAAGAAACAGAAACTGAGTTTTAAATACCAGATGAATCAGAATGCCCCATCTATGCTGAATTTGATAGAGGTGGATAATACGTCCGATCCCCTCTATACATACAGTGGCAACTCGCATCTCAAAAAATCTACCACTCATGATATGACTCTACACTATGAGAATGTCAATGTGGCGAAGCAAACCAACTTCAGCATGAATGCTGTTTATTCGACTACGGCAAACGCCATGGCATACGCCTACACCATTGACCCCATTACAGGGCATCGCAACTACAAGATGTATAACATCAATGGTAATTATGTCACTTATCTGGAGGGTAACTACTCCAGTCCTCTTGACAAGAAGCGCAGGGTGTCCCTCAACTCACAAACCCTGCTGAAGCTAACGCATGGAGTGGACTATATAAGCGACATTCCGGCACAAGACCCAATGCGCAACACCTCAAACACCTGGTGGGGTACCGAGCGACTGAACCTTAACTATAAGATAGGTAAACATTCCATCGGACTGAAAGGCTATGTGGGAGTGGCGCATGTAACCTCGTCACGTAAAGACTTTGATGACTATACCCTCTGTGACTTTAACTACGGTTTGACGGGCGTGGTGAAACTGCCTGCCGGCTTTGAGGTGTCTACCGACCTCACGATGTACAGTCGCCGAGGCTATGCCACAAGCTCTGCCAACACCAACGACCTTGTGTGGAATGCACGTCTCGCCAAATCATTCCCAAAATGTGGGCTGACAATAGCAGTGGATGGCTTTGACATGCTCAATCAGTTAAGTAACACCTATCAGACTATCAACTCGCAAGGACGTACTGAGACCTATTATAATTCTTTGCCACACTACGTGATGGCACATGTGATATATCGTTTCAACGTGCAGCCTAAGAAAAAACAAGCCAAGGTAAGCCTATAAGGCAACGAAGAAAAAGCGGAGACTGTCGCATTCTCCAGATGAGGAGAGAGCGGCAGTCTCCGCTGTTGTTGCACTGAAGGCCTCGTGACATTTCAGATAATGGTATTTTTGTTTGTCTTATTGCTAAAACACTCTGAAAAGACGTGAATTTCGACTTCGTTTAAACGTTTGTTGAAAGAGTTTAACTATTTTTGTGGGTGAATTGGAGAGGTTAATTTGCTTCGTCATGTTTTTTAAAGTATCACGTATATTATAATCACATAACGCATTTAGTACATACTTATCAATAAAACCTAAAAGTAAATGAAAAGACAACTACTTTTTTATTGCATGTTGATTGTCGCATCGTTGTTTGGAATAAAGCAGGTCGATGCCCAATCACTGACAAAGGGGTACTACTTCATCAAGAGCACGTACAAGTATGCCGCGGCCAATGCTTGCGTGTATGACCCCGAGACAACAGACTATGCCAAGATTCACGTTTGCCAAAACGCGAAGGCTGACATTTTCTATTTGGATGAGACCGAGAGTGGGCACTACACTTTGAAAAATGCCCTTACCGGCCGCTACATTATTAAGTTTGTCCGCACTAATTCGGTGTTGATGAGCAAAACGCTTGAGGATGGAGTCTATATCATCATCGACAAGACTGATGATGGGGTATACCATTGGAAAGACAACACCCAGACCTGTTACTACAACTGGAATGGTGACGGTGTGAACGGTGGAGCCCCTTTCCACTCTACCTACAACTACCACGATTGGAACTTTGAGGCAGTGCCGGCAGACGTGCTCAAAGACCTTGGTCTGAGTGGTGGTGACACTCCCGTTGACCCGCCTGTTGACCCAGATCCGAATTACAAAGAAGACCCAGTGCCGTCAGTGCCCAATCAGGTGCTGCCAGCTGGTTACTATCGCTTCTACAGTGCTTATGTAAGCCCATACACTCAGAAAGATGCTGTCATCACTGACAACGGCACCGAGGATGTGCTGCGTGTGCATACTGCTGACAAAAGCAAGAACGACATTTTCTTTGTTTATCCTAAGGCTGATGGCCAATATGTGATGAAAAACGTTGCCACAGGCCGCTATGTCATCAAGTATGAAAGCAAAAACAGCATAAAACTTAACAAGGCCCTCGAAGAAGGAACCTGCCTTGAGTTCACCTTGCTTGATAGCTACAACTACCGTTTCAAGGATAATCATACAACAAACTACTACAATTGGAATGGTACAAATGTAGACAACCTGGAGTTGTCTGATGTCTACAACTACCATGACTGGAACATACGTCCAGTGTCAAAGGCAGACTTGGCCGCAATCGGCATCAAAATAGACACTCTGCCTGTGCTTCCGTCTCCTTATACAGAAGATAAAGTGCCGTCAGTGCCCAATCAGATTGTGCCAGCCGGTTACTATCACGTATACAGTGCCTATAACAGCAGCTACCGTCAGGAAGATGCTATCCTTTATGACACTGGTAGCGATAATGCACTCAAGGTTCATTCTGCCAATGGCAGCAAGAATGACGTGTTCTTCATCTATCCTAAGGCTGACGGCCAGTATGTGATGAAAAACCTTGCCACCGGCCGTTATGTCATCAAGTATGAAGCAAAGAATGTTATAAAGCTCAGCAAGACCCTTGAGGAAGGCACGTATATCGAGTTTAAGTTGCTTGCCGACTACAACTTCCGCTTCAAGGACAACCACACCAACAATTACTATAACTGGAATGGTACCAACGTTGATAACCTCGAGCTGTCAACTGTATACAACTATCATGATTGGGATCTCGAGCCAGTGTCAAAGGCTGAGATGGCAGAATTTGGCATCACCATCGACACTCTGCCTGTGCTTCCTGCAGCACCCGTTGTTGACAAAGAGATAGTTAAGGACGGCTTCTATTATATCCGTTCGGCTTACAACAGTAAGTATGTTGGAAGCAATGTTGTTGTCTATGATTCAAGCGATGAGAATTGTGTCAAGTTTCACAACAACGGTAATGAGAAGAAAGATATCTTCTTGATAAAGCAGATAGGCACCAAGCAATATTCAGTGCAGAACCTCGGTACTGCCCGTTATATCATCAAGTTCCAGGGGTCAGACGGTGTGATTCTTGCCAACGAACCAGAAGAGGGTACCTATATCATCTTTGATTGGCTAAAGGGCAACATCTACCGCTGGAAGGATAATCATCAGAGCACTTATTACAACTGGAACGGCTCAAGCCTGAACTGCGGTGCTCCTCTCAATTCCACCTACAACTACCACGACTTTGAGCTTGTTCCAGTGGACAAGGGCCTCCTTGAATCATTGGGCATCACCGGTGACTCTATTCCCGATAACATTGACATACCAAAGGACACCGTGGCATATATAGACGCTTCGTGGGAGAGTCTCGGTACTTCAATTACATGGTATAACAACAACGTATCATCTGCTTTCACCAAGGGTTACCAGACACGTGTGCGCGAGGTGCTGCCGTTTAAGGGCTTTATCAACAAGGGCGTAAATGCCGGATGCATTGGTGGCTGCCCTGGTCAGGTAACTTTTGCTAACTACTATACCATCGAACATGGAATCAACGACTGGGGACACTCAACCCCTGTTGGTACGATGGAAGATTATATCAATAACACGAAGAACGGCTCGTTTGCAGCAACATACCGAGAGCTGCTTGATAAGATTTATGCAACCAATCCTAACGCCATGGTAGTGCTCTGCACACCACGCAAGGGCTATGGTTTCGGTGGCTATCTGCCTGATAACTGTGATGATGCAAAGAACGGCATCTACCTCAAGGACTACGCTGAGATTATTCGCCAGATTGCTGAATATGAATCGCTTCCTGTGGCAGACTTCTTCGCTCTTTGCGGCAACCAGCGTAATCTCGCCGAACTGTCAATTGACAAGGCTCTGCATCCGAATGACAATGGTTACCAGCTTATGGCCGATGTGCTTGTCAAGGCTTTGCGCAAGGTGTTGATTCATAAAGTAATCAACCCTGTGGCAGAAGATGACTTCTAAACCATATCACTTATAAAACAACAATTATTATAATACAACACTAAAAACAAATATAAACAATGAAAAAGATAACTTTTCTCACTGCAATGCTTTTTGCGGCAGTATATGCAACAGCCCAGAGCGTTAACATACACCAAGGCGCAAACTCGGTAGGCTTCAACGTTAGCGACATTGACAGCATCATTTTCAAGTCGGAGAATGCATCTGACAACATCTATACCGGCAACGGTGAAACCAAGGCTGTAAAAGGCCATTGGTTGAGCCTCGGTACCTCTATCTCTTGGTACAACAGCAATGTATCATCGGCCTTTACAAAAGGTTATCAGACACGTGTGCTTGAAAAACTCGCTTTCGAGAAATTTACCAACAACGGTGCTAACGCCAGTTGTCTTTCCAGTGCAAAGAACTATGTTGTCAAGGCAGATTACTACACTATCGAACATGGCATCAACGACTGGGGAAACTCTGTTGCAGTAGGAACTTTTGATGACTACCTCAACAACACCAAGAACGGTACTTTTGCAGCAAACTATCGTGAACTCATCGATAAGATTTACTCTGTTAACCCCAAGGCCATCATCGTGCTGTGCACTCCTCGCAAGGCCTATGGTTTCGGCTCTTATCTGCCTGCTCACTGGTATGACGCAAAAAATGGCATATACCTTGAAGACTATGTGAAGATTATTCGTCAGATTGCTGAATACGAATCTCTGCCTGTGGCAGACTTCTTCAGATACTGTGGTGGTCAGCGCAATCTTGACAAACTCTCTATCGATGTGGCTCTTCACCCCAACGACAATGGCTATCAGCTCATGGCAAACATCCTCGTTGAAGCATTTGAACAAACATTGCTCCCTTAATCACCAAAACACCATAAGACGATGAAACAAAAGATTTTTTCATTAGTGCTGCTTGCACTCTGCGTTGTCGCTGCAAGTGCCGGAGTGAAAAATGCCACCACTCTCTGTATAGAGAACCTCAAGGGCGAAGTGGTGCAGTTTCCTCTGACTGAAAGTCCTAAGATGACGTTCAAGGGCAATTTCATTGTAGTTCAGGCTTCTGCAACGAAGGTCATCAGGTTTAAAGATGTTAGACAGGTGTATTTCACTGACAGAGCTACTGGCATTAATGACGCAACTGCAGGAGAAGAGATAGACAACCAGCTCAACACCATCACCCTGAACAAGTTTGCGGCAAACATTCCTGTAAGGGTCTATACTACCAGTGGTATGATTGTAAAGCAAGCAACGACTGACAGTGAGGGCTCTCTGCAGATTTCTACTGGGGATCTGTCGCGTGGTACCTATATCATCAAGGCTGGCAAGACTGCATTTAAGTTTATCAAGAGATAAACGACATTCATAGATGTGCCGCCATGGTCATATACCTGTGTGCGGATAAGATTGAGGCTGACATCAGTTCCGACTTGCGGAAATTGGTGTCAACCTCTTTTTATACCAGTATTGCTATAGTATAGACGACATAGTTTTGCGCTATCTCCCCTTGCAATCTGGTTGAGGTAAAGACCAGTTGGAATAGATTCTGGTGTATGCTTAAGATTTTGCCGGAAGAAAAATGATGACAAAATATTTGTTCGGGTAAAATAAATTGCTATCTTTGCACTCTTGTAGAACAGACATGACGTATAGCGTAATGTGATGTTGTAAGAAACAAAGACAAATTTGATAAATAAGATAAGGAGTTCTTTCTGGTCTTGCTTACTTTGCGGCTAACGCCGTAGACTGACGATGGCAAGTGTAAAGTTGTTCTCATCCGCCCGTAGTTTGAGGGGGGAGGCTGTCCGAAAACCTATTAGGATAGCGAACAGCTAATTTGGGTAAACT
>USTH01000030.1 GCA_900557555.1 uncultured Prevotellaceae bacterium
TTTACCCAAATTAGCTGTTCGCTATCCTAATAGGTTTTCGGACAGCCTCCCCCGAAAGCAGAAAATAAAAAGTGAGTTGCAGCCAAATCATAAGCGTTGCAAATCTGAGTATCACCCAGCAACGTTATCTGTTTTGGAATGCAGACATAGCAATACACGCATTGGGTCGATGTTTAGAAAGAAGTCTCGGCATACAATAAATCCACCCCCAAACCGCCTAATTAGGAATTGTCCGAACAAGCGGTTTGGGGGGTGGTCGTTTTTACGACACAAGGCGTACAGTCACAGCAAAGGGCGCTCAAGTCCAAAGTTGTGGACGTGGTTGAGCCCAATTCGGTCGGTAGGACTTACATATCATGGTGGAGCATGCGAAACTCCGCCATCTTTTCATATTTCGTACCGGGTCTGCCGTAATTGGCATACGGATAGATGCTGATTCCTCCGCGAGGTGTAAATATTCCTGTCACCTCAATATATTTGGGGTCCATCAGAGAGATGAGGTCTTTCATTATCTTGTTCACGCAGTCTTCATGGAAATCACCATGATTGCGGAAACTGAACAGATACAGTTTCAGACTTTTGCTTTCAACCATCTTTACATCCGGCAGATATGAAATTCTTATTTCTGCAAAATCGGGCTGTCCTGTAATAGGGCATAACGATGTAAACTCCGGACAGTTGAATCTTACCCAGTAGTCGTTGTCGGGGTGCTTGTTGACAAACGTCTCGAGCACTTCGGGTGCATAGTCGGTCTTGTATTGGGTCTTGGCACCCAAAGCCTTCAATCCTTCTTCGCTTCGCTTCATAGTCAAAAGTTTGTGTGGGTGTGTTTCTCCGCCAGATATTTCTCCAGTCCCTCGCGTCGCAGCCTGCAGGCGGGGCAGTGTCCGCACCCGTCTCCTTTGACTCCGTTATAGCACGTAAGGGTTTCGTTGCGCACAATGTCAAGCACGCCAAGCCTGTCAGCCATAGCCCACGTCTCACACTTGTCAATCCACATCAGTGGTGTGTGGATTACAAACTGCTCATCCATGGCGAGATTCAGCGTGACGTTCAGGCTCTTTATGAATGCATCTCTACAGTCAGGATAGCCGCTGAAGTCAGTCTGGCTCACTCCAGTAACCATGTGGTTGATGCCACGTTCACGCGCATAGACTGCAGCAATGCCGAGAAAGAACATGTTGCGTCCGGGCACGAATGTATTGGGGAAACTGTCGGCAGGTTTCTCTTGGTCCATCTCTATCGAAGCATCGGTCAGCGAACTCGTCCCAATCTTGGAAATGAAACTCACATCCATCACATCCCAGTCCACACCGGCCTTTTGGGCTATCGAGCGTGCCACATCCACCTCCTGCACATGTTTCTGCCCATATTTGAATGTCAGGGCATGCACTTCCTTAAAATGCTTCTTGGCCCAATACAGGCATGTTGTGGAATCCTGCCCGCCACTAAACACCACGAGCACCTTCTCTTTGTTTACTTCTTGCATAAGCGGTTCGTCGTTTTAAGTGCAAAATTAGCCACATTATCCCAAACACACACGCCAGTGCCACAAAATATGCTTTTACGACTCATATTATTAAGGATAAATTAGTAATTTTGCGCATAATTTGAGTAACACATCCATTATGAACATATTAGAACTTAGCGAGCAAGAGATTAACCGTCGCGAAAGTCTTGACGAACTGCGCAAGTTGGGCATCGACCCCTACCCTGCGGCCGAATACCCCACCAACGCATTCAGCACAGACATCAAGTCGGAATTCAAGGACGATGCCGAACCACGTCAAGTCTGTGTGGCAGGGCGCATGATGAGCAAGAGAATCATGGGTAAGGCGTCGTTTGCAGAACTCAAAGACTCTAAAGGACGCATACAGGTCTACATCACTCGTGACGACATTTGCCCCGGTGAAGACAAGGCTCTCTACAACACAGTCTTCAAGCGTCTGCTTGATTTGGGCGACTTCATCGGTGTCAAGGGATTTGTATTCCGCACTCAAACTGGCGAGATTTCCATTCACGCCCAAGAGCTTGTGCTTCTCTCCAAGAGCCTCAAGCCACTGCCTGTTGTTAAGGAGAAGGACGGGCAGGTCTACGATTCTTTCGAAGACCCGGAGCTGCGCTACCGTCGGCGCTACATAGACCTCATTGTAAACAAGGGGGTCAAGGAAACCTTTGAGAAACGCGCCACCATCATACGCACCATGCGCCGAATATTTGACGATGCAGGCTTCACAGAGGTCGAGACTCCGATTCTGCAACAGATTGCCGGCGGAGCATCGGCACGCCCTTTCATTACACATCACAATGCACTCAACACCGACCTCTACCTTCGCATTGCCACAGAGCTCTACCTCAAGCGCCTTATTGTAGGCGGTTTTGAGGGCGTCTACGAGATAGGCCGCAACTTTCGCAACGAAGGCATGGACCGCAGCCACAACCCCGAGTTCACTTGCATGGAGCTTTATGTGAGCTACAAGGACTACAACTGGATGATGTCGTTCACCGAGCAACTGCTTGAAAAGATATGCATTGCCGTAAACGGAACCACAGAGGTCACAATCGGTGACAACAACGTCAGCTTCAAGGCACCCTACCGCCGGTTGCCCATACTCGATGCCATAAAGGAGAAAACAGGCTTTGACCTCAACGGCAAAAGCGAAGACGAGATACGCACCATTGCAAGGAAACTCAACATTGAGGTTGACGACACCATGGGCAAGGGAAAACTCATCGATGAGATTTTCGGTGAGACATGCGAAGGCTCATTCATTCAGCCCACATTCATCACTGACTACCCCGTAGAGATGTCGCCACTAACCAAGATGCACCGCTCTAAGCCAGGACTTACCGAGCGTTTCGAACTGATGGTCAACGGCAAGGAACTTGCCAATGCCTACTCAGAGCTCAACGACCCCATAGACCAGGAAGAACGCTTCAAAGAGCAGATGAAACTGGCCGACAAGGGTGACGACGAAGCAATGGTAATCGATCAGGACTTCCTTCGCGCCCTGCAATACGGCATGCCTCCCACATCGGGCATCGGCATCGGTATTGACCGCCTCGCCATTCTCATGACTGGCCAGCCAAGCATTCAAGAGGTGCTGCTGTTCCCAACCATGAAGCCAGAGAAGAAAGCACCCAAAGACCCTGCCGACAAATACACCGCCATCGGGGTGAGCGAAGACATCATACCAATTCTGCAAAAATGCGGCTACAACACGGTAGAGTCGATGAACGGACAAAATCCCCAGAAGATTCAACAGCAGATAGGCGAAATAATAAAGAAATTCAAACTTGCAGACATTCAGAAGCCTTCGGTCAACGACATTGCCCTATGGCTTGAGAAACTCAAGTAAGCGAATTCTCAATACATAATATACTTTTAAAACATGCTAACATTAGACATAACCAAAGCAGCTTCGTTCCTGCCTGAAGGAACTGTCGAAAACTACGCTTCACGCGCCAACGAAGCTAACAAAGCTCTTGCCGAAGGCACATGCCCCGGCAACGACTTCCTCGGATGGGTGAAACTGCCCTCAAGCATCACACCCGACTTCATTGCTGAAATCAACGACTGCGCACAGGTGCTGCGTCAGAACTGCGACACCATTGTGGTGGCAGGCATCGGCGGCAGCTACCTTGGTGCAAAAGCCATAATAGACGCCCTGAGCAACAGCTTCCAGTGGCTTACAAACAAGGGCGAAAACCCCGACATCCTCTTTGCCGGTAACAATATCGGTGAAGACTATCTTGCCGAATTGACGGCTTATCTCAAGACAAGACGCTTTGGCGTAATCAACATCTCCAAATCGGGTACTACCACAGAGACCGCCCTCACATTCCGTCTCCTGCGCAAACAATGCGAAGAGCAGCGCGGCAAAGACGAGGCACGCAAGGTAATCGTGGCCGTCACTGACGCCAAGAAAGGCGCCGCCCGTATGGCCGCCGACAAAGAAGGTTACAAGTCGTTTGTCATTCCCGACAACGTGGGCGGACGTTTCAGCGTACTTACCCCCGTTGGACTGTTGCCAATAGCCTGCGCAGGCTTTAACATCGAGCAGTTTGTTAAAGGCGCACAAGACATGGAGAAGGCTACTGCCCTCGGCGTACCTTTTGACCAGAACATCAGCGCCATCTATGCCGCCACCCGCAACGCACTCTATAACGAGGGAGAAAAGAAAATAGAGATTCTTGCCAACTACCAGCCCAAGCTCCACTTCGTTTCAGAATGGTGGAAACAGCTCTACGGAGAGTCTGAGGGCAAAGACGGCAAGGGCATCTTCCCCGCATCAGTCGACCTCACCACCGACCTCCATTCCATGGGCCAGTGGATTCAAGACGGCGAACGCACCATCTTCGAGACTGTAATCTCGGTTAAAAATACCAACCACACACTGCTCTTCCCCAATGATGATGAAAACCTCGATGGCCTCAACTTCCTTGCAGGCAAACGTGTAGACGAGGTGAACAAGATGGCAGAACTCGGCACACAGATTGCCCACGTTGACGGCGGAGTACCTAACATACGCATCACCATCGACACCATCAACGAGTATAACCTCGGCCAGCTAATCTATTTCTTTGAAAAAGGCTGTGGCATCAGTGGCCTAATCCTTGGGGTAAATCCTTTCAACCAACCGGGAGTTGAAGCCTACAAGAAGAACATGTTTGCCCTGCTCGGAAAACCAGGCTACGAAAAGGAAACCAAAGCCATACGGACACGCATACAGTAACAGTCGGAAAGATTTTTGCATGCAAACAGCATTGAAACAATATCTGCAAGACCACGGCTTTGAGCACATACGCCTCAAAGCCGTATTCTTTGACATGGACGGAGTTCTCTACGACTCTATGCCAAACCATGCCACAGCATGGGTCAGAGCCTCAGCCGACTTCGGACTCGGCATGACCGTCCATGATGTCTACATGAACGAAGGGCGCACGGGTTTTTCCACTGTCAACGAATTCACACACAGACAGTTTGGTCGTAACACCACGCCCGAAGAAGTAGAACATATCTACCAATGCAAGTGTGACTACTATAACGCATTAGCCAAGCCCAACCCCATGCCCGGAGTACTGTCGCTGCTGCAACAAATAAGGCGCGATGGATTTCAGATTGTTCTCGTCACAGGCAGTGGCCAGCATAGTCTGCTCAACCGTCTCAACGCAGATTTTCCCCACATCTTCCACTCCGACCTCATGGTTACCGGTTATGACGTGAAGTATGGCAAACCAAATCCCGAACCATACCTCATGGCCATGTATAAGGCGGGGGTTCAACCTTGGGAGGCCATGGTGGTAGAAAACGCCCCCCTCGGAGTACGCGCCGGTGTAGCCTCACAGGCATTTACCGTTGCATGCAACACAGGACCACTCCCCGACAAGACTTTCCGCGACGAACAGGCCAACATCATCATGCCGTCACTGCAGGCCCTCAATGATGCATGGCCCAAACTCCGGGAAGCGTTGGGATAAACCAACGAAGCTGAGTCGGATAAAGGCTTAAGAACAGCGCCCCAAAGGTTTGTATGAAAACTTTTGGGGCGCTGTTTGTTTTGACACAACCCTGCCTTATATGTCAAAGGCTATCTGGCTTTGCAACAAGACTTCTGGCAGATTACACAGCGATGTTACGATATTCCGCTAACTAGTGGACTATTGTCAGCTAACTTAGTGGACTATTGTCAGCTAGCCTAGCGGAAACCAGTCCACTAAGTTAGCAGAATGAAATTTAGTGTGGTCACGGCGTTTTAACCCAATTCGGGCGTTAGGACTTATTGTATTTTGATTTTTTAGAAGAGCAGATGCCACTTGTCGTTTTAGCGAATAATAGCGGGCTATTTTGAGCTAAAAACAAGCTACAGATGCCTTATAAAAAACAAAAGGCAATAAGAAGTAACTAAAAAGGTGTCATTTACGACCTAATGACCGATTTGGGTTTAATCCTATTCGGTTGTTAGTAACTGTCGAGCATACCAACAGCACCCCAAAAGTTTTCTTACAAACTCTTGGGGTGCTGTTAAGAATTGTCACAGCCTCATCGGCTTTATGATGTTTCCTTTCTTGTCAAGACCGTTTGCAGTAGCACGGCTTGCCGTGACCGGCTTTCGGGGCGCATTTTTTCACATCAGGCCTATGGTGTTTGTTTTTGTGACCAAACATCTGACGTTCTATTGCCCTATCAGAGTTGTAGGCATTAAACTGCTCGGCAGACATTATGCCTCTCAGTTCACGCATATATGCCACTCCGCCATGTTTTGCTACAGGTTTTCCCTGACGTCCTACACATGGTTTGCCCTTGCATTTTCCGCCTTTCTTTTCTTTTTTGCCACTACACCCTTTTTTCTGTTTCTTGTCACATGGGGCTTTGTCGCATTGGCTGAGTTTGCGTGTGTTAAGGTCAAGCAGTTGGGCACGCTGGTCTGGATTAAGGTCGTAGGCACGCACCATGCGGTCGGTTATCATCTGTGCTTTCTGTTGTGCCGACAACCCTGCTACAGGGTTCTTTGTTTTGCGGCATTCTCCACACTGGCTGTTCTGCGCATCTACGCCAAGAAACACTGCCATTACTAAAAACGAAATCAAAATTCTTTTCATAGTTTCATAGGTTAAAATGCCGTTCAATATTTGTTATGTCTGTTTGACCGCACAACTGCCTCTGCGGTTTAAATGGCTGCGTCATCTTTTAACATTTCTTCCGTTTGTTGCGAAACATGCGCTACGATTGTAACATTTTTTTGCACCTCGGTAATATAAACCCAAATCAAACCCAAATCGGTCATTAGGACTTATTTGGAATAAAAAAACTCCTGCCGTTCCGGCCTCAAGAGGTCGGAACGACAGGAGTATCGCTGTGTGGGAGGAGTGTTACTTGATAACCTTTCTGCCACCCTGAACATAAATGCCACGCTTGGCAGTTGTCGTCACTTTGCGACCTAAGAGGTCGTAGATGTTCTTGTCGTTGTTGACAAGTGGATTGGCTGTTGCGTCAATGATGCCCGTAGCATCGTCGGTATCTACATCTACAATGGTGAACACATAGCTGTCTTTCAGGTCGGCATTTACGCGCATGACATTGTTGTCGGTTGTGATTCCCCAGTATTGCGGAGCGGCGTTGGGCGTAACGCTCATAAGGGCCCATTTGCCACCTTGCTCGCAGAAGATGAGCGAGTTCCACTCCGAATAGTAGGTGTTGAGATTGATGCGTCCATCCTCATCAAGAAACTTCCTGCCGTTGTAGGCAATCTTCCAACGACCCGAAGTGGCATCGGTGGTGATGATCCACTTCTGATACCTCTGCAAACTTGCGTCCTTGGCCTTAAACGTGGGGCGGCTGTGTGCCGTGAGCGCAGGAATGGTGGTGAGGCATTCGCCCTTGGCGTTCTTGATGTAATAGCTCTTTCCGCTTACAATCACGGGGTGCTCGGCATCACCTCCCTTCACGGGTACAATCTCAAACACTGCATCGTTGACATGCAAGATGGGGTTGTTATCCTTATCCTTGCTCAATGGCGTATCTTGCTTGAAGATGCGTGTGGCATTGGCGTTCAGGAACTTGCGTCCAACCTTTGACGTGGTTTGTATGGCATACTTGCCGTTTAGTCGGTAGATGTCGTAGCTATGCCAGTCGGGGTCATAGGGATTGAGGTTCTTGTCGGCCCAGAACTCACCTTTCTCGTTGAGGTAGCGGCCGTCCTGTGTGTTGGCTATCTTATATCGACCGGTGTTGGGGTCTACACTGATAGTCCACTCGCACTTTTGCGGCTGTGCGTCATCGATATTGTCAGCCCAGATGGGCTTGTCGCCTGTGCGGTCGGCCGATGCGTTCTTATTATATAGGTACTTGCCGTTGTATTTAATATAGTAGTTGCCTGTCTCGAGCACTTGTGCAGGGAAGTTCTCCCATCCCTCTGTGTATCTCTCCTTATAGGCAATGACCAGTTCGTTGAGCTGTTGTTTGAGGAACGACTCCACCTTCTGGCTGGCCACCACGGGTTTGGCGCTCTTGATGGTGCCGGTGAAGTTGCGTGAGATGAGTGCGTCCTCTTGGGTCAGAAGAGCCTGTATGTCGCGGTAGTTCTGGAGGAACTTGGCGGTGTCGCCACTCTCCACATACTGCCACATCTCCACTATCTTCTGTCCGCGCTGACCCATATACTTCATCTTCTGAAGCCACGGTGTAATCTCTGTGATGAGGGCTGGGTTGTAGGTGTCGGCAAGCAGTGCGTCGGCCGATGACACCATGAGGTCGAACTGAGCCCCCTGCTCTTCAAGCGTTGCGTTGACATTGAAGTTGGGACTCTCACCGTCGCGGCGCAGTCCGTGTACGGTCCATCCCAGGTCTACATTGTGTTCACAGAATACGTGGAAAGCCTCAGAGTTGGTGGGCATAAGATACCGGATGGCACGCTCCCAGTTGGCCTCAGGATTGTAATCCTTCATGTTCCAAGCATAGTCGGCCACGCCATAGAGTGCCACTTTGGATGCCTCGGCATACTCCATGGGGTTGCTGGTAAAGGCCGTCATCTTGCCTCCGAAGGCGTTGTCGCCCTTGTCGTTGCCATAGAACTTGCCCATGAGCATGTGCCCAATGCAATAGTCGTTCACAGGATAGTTGAGCCAGATGAAAGGTGCCATACCGTTGGTGGCAGTCTTGAAGAAGTCAAGATCGCTCTGGTTTATCATGTCGGCCACACCATCGCCTGTCCACATCACCTCTATGCCCTTGTGCAGGCCGTTGCCCAAGCTGCGCATGTAGGCATCGTTACGGTTCCAGCCAGTATAGGCGGCGTTATACTTGGTGGGGCACATAGAGAGACGATTCAAATCATCGTGTTTCTCTATGAAATTCTTCCAGACATAGTTACACTCTGCCACCTGCAGGTCGGTATCGGCATCACCGAAGTCGTCGAAGAAAATGGAGAAGTTGCGCACGCCGAGCGAGTAGACATGCTCCAGCTTATTCACTACGGCCTTGAAGTCGGCCTCGGTGTTTTTGATAGAGCCACCAGTATGAATCGACCACACAAACGACACATGGTTTTTCTTGGCGGCCTCAACCAAGCCACGTATGATGGCGGCTTTGTCGCTGGGATAATTCTCACGCCACTTGGTACGGTGATAGGGGTCGTCCTTCGGACCATAGACGTAGATGTTCATCTTGTTTTTGCCGTAGAACTCAAACTGGCTCTTGCGGTCAGCATCACTCCACGGGTTGCCGTAGAAACCCTCGATGACACCACGCTGTGCGCAAGCTGGATAGTCGCTAATCTCCACCGACATGACGTCGGGCTGCGACAGGATTTGCAATAGTGTCTGCACACCATAGTAGGTGCCGGCATCATCTGTTCCTGCCACAATAATGCCACTGGCTGTCACACTCAGGTAATAACCCTCTGCCGTCTCGGGAATTTTGGCCTCCACGGCATTAACTGCTGCCTCACCCTTTTTGCCCAGAACGATACTGATGCCGTCGTCGGCCATGGTCAACTGTTCCTGAAGCAGAGCCACAGCATAGGTGTCGGTGGTCTCGGCATGGGTGAGCGCATACTTGGCATGGGCCGACGAGAAAGCCTTGTCGCCCCACGTCACTGACTGTGGCACAGGCGATATCTGCACCTGTTGCGCCCGCACCATTACTTGAACAAGGAATAAACAAAGTAGCAAAAAACTTGCTTTTTTCAAATAGTTCATCATGTCTTAGAGTTTATGGTTTTAATTAGTGTCCCATTAAAACGGGATGAGTTAAAAAACTTATCAAACGGTTCCGGAATAGTTACTCAATGAGCTGAACGGCCGGTGGTTTATTCATGGTAGGTCAACAATATTGGTTCCGACAAGCGAAGCGGAACACATAACGGTTCTGTCATGCTTGGCGAACAAAGTTGTCAAACGAAGTCCGCACAGAAGCGGCAGATATGTAGACATCCTTGCTTCGTAATACGGCAACCTTTTGAACAAGGCGACAACGATGCAAACTTCACGCCACTCATAGCGAGCTTGCAGGAAACCATTCCTGTGCAAAACTAAGCATTTTTAGTCAAAAAAAGGCAGGCGTGGGGAATTTTTTGCTTCTCAAATTATTAAAAAACACAGACATCAACCTGTTTTTTAACACAATTCAGTCGTAGGGAACAATAGCGGGCTATTTTGAGCTAAAAACAAACGACAGATGCCTTATAAAAACAAAAGGCCACTCGTTACCGTTTTTCTCGTTTCTCCTTCTCAAGTTCGGCAGGAATACGGAAAGCCGTGTATAGTTCCAACAAGGCCGCAATCAGCATCACTATGAGCCACTCGTTGTGGCGCACATACTCTATGCGATAGACATTGCCAAACATGGCCACACCGCTGAGCATCAGCAGCAAGGCACCTATTATCTGCTGACGGCGCAGACGTCTGATGACAAAGTTGCTGCCTTCGTAGCTTTCCATCATCTGCATTGAAGCAAACATCAACGCCCCAAGACAATAGACATAAGGTGCGGCCTCAACCTCTATAGGATTTAGCACGGCACCAAGCAGCATCAGCATACCGCCAAGCCGAAATACGAGTATCTGGATTTTATTTAGCTTCTTCATCAGATTGCGGATTTTCAAAAATATAGACATCCTCGTTGGGACTTTTCATATAGTATTTCTCGCGTGCAATGCGTACCACGGCATTCGGGTCTGACTGCAATTCCTTATACAACTTGGTGTCACGATTAAACTGGTCGTTGTAGGCATCAATCTGCGACTGCAGGTCACGCTCCTCCATGTAAAGGCGGTAGCGCACATACAGGCTGTTAGGATCCAGAAAGCCTATCAGACACAAGAATGCCGCAAGAGTGGTGATATACTTGTGGGCCACAAGAAATCTGAATATTTTCTTCAGTTTAGACATCTACAATATATTTTTCTGCAAAGATAATGCAAAGTTACCGCAAGTCGAAAACAATCATAAAGAAAACGCACGGTTAAACCCAATTAGGGCGTTAGGCTTATTGTATTTTGTTTTTTAGCAGAGCAGATGGTGCAAGTCTATGCGGTCTATCATGACTGTGGAACCGTGATATAGACGTATCATAACGAGCCTCCTTTGGCAATTTGTCCAACCTGCTCATGCTCGGCAGAACCCAAATGAGTTTGGCACTGCACTCGCTCACTCGCAGCTTTCCTGCAACAATAGCTTGCCATACTCTGAACCATGTCGCCCATAGGTTGCGTGTGCATAACATCATAGAAGTCATGCGCCACTTTGATAGCCCCATACCTGTTTAGGTACTTATACGCTTCCACGTCAGTCATATTGTAATAACTAGCAAAAGCGTCAATGAGTGCCACAATATATTCCGATATCTCTTTGACGCAGAACATAGATTTCGCTAACTTTATTTGTAAAATTACATATATTCTTCAAAAGTCAGCATAAATTCCTTTTAAATAAAGCCAAAAGACCCTAAATTTACATTTCTAACACCTTAAGCAAACATATTTCTTTCAAAATTGCCATCGTTTCCATGCTAATCATTGCTTAGCAGTTTTTCATTTAGGGGTTTCTGAATTTTTTGTTTCCACTTTGTTTCTTTAAACCACAACACTTAACAACACACATTGATTATCAATATTACAAACAAGCAGCAGGATGTCAAGAAGAAAATCATGCTCTTTCTTGTTATTCAGACATTATACATTCTGCGAGAGATTGCAGGCGAAGACATTCTTTTGTCACCAGAATGCTGCAACAGCAACAAAGTCAGCGGAAAATGCGCTTTATTGACTGATTTTGAGTAATTTTGCAATTCACAAAAAAACACGTCACACATGCAAAACCATTCATCCTTAAAATCTGGCATAGCAGGCTTCTTCCTCAATATAATATCTTCGTGCCTGGGATTTGTAATCGGTTCCGTGATACTCGTTGTCATCGGTATAATATTGATTTGTGTGCTTGTCTTTGCTGGCGATGACAATGCCACCATCAAACGTAACAGCGTTCTCAAGATACAACTCAGCGGCATCATGACCGAAAAGAGCAACACCGATGACTTGGTATCAATGCTTGGCGACAGCGACCCAACGGTCAGTCTGGAAAGCATACTCAACGCCATCAAGGCTGCAAAGACCAACGACAACATAAAGGGCATAAGCATCGAGGCAGGACTGCTTTCTGCTGACCCCGCATCGCTCGAGGAGATACACCATGCACTGGCCGACTTCAAGAGCACAAAGAAGTTTGTCTATGCCTATGGCGACCACTACACTCAAGGAGCGTATTTCGTCTGCTCTGCCGCCGACAAGATTGTTCTCAACCCCATCGGGCAGGTTGACTGGAAAGGCCTCAGTTCACAGACTGTTTTCTACACCGCCCTACTGGCAAAGCTTGGCATCAAAATGCAGGTGTTTAAGGTGGGAACATTCAAGAGTGCCGTAGAACCATACACTCTTACCCAAATGAGCGAAGCCAACCGCACCCAGGTAAACGCATTTCTGCAAGACATCTGGCAACGCTTCGTGAACCTCACGGCGCACCAACGCCACCTGACACCACAGAGGCTCAATGCCCTTGCTGACAAATATATGGGACTGGCCCCGGCACAGGAGCTCAAAGACTGCAAACTGGTAGACGAACTAATGTATCGCGACGAATATATCGACATGCTGAAGAAGAAAACCGGCACAGACCCCGATGACGAGTTGCGACAAGTGTCGCCACAAACCATTGCTCCAAGCGTCACTATGCCAAGCGCAGAAAACTCTATTGCCGTTATATATGCGGCAGGCGACATTGTCGATGTTAAGGAACTCGGACTTATGTCAAGCCAAGCCATTGATGCGACCACCATGAACAAGACCATCAGGGAAATATCAAAAGACGACAACACCAAGGCCGTAGTTATACGTATCAACTCTGGCGGTGGAAGCGCCTATGCCTCCGAACAGATCTGGCATAGTGTCAAAACGCTGTCGCTCAAGAAGCCCGTGGTTGTTTCAATGGGCGGCATAGCCGCATCGGGGGCCTACTACATATCATCGGCTGCCAACACAATAGTAGCAGAACCGACAACTCTGACTGGCTCCATAGGCATCTTCGGTCTCATTCCCGATGTAAGCGTGCTGCTTGACGACAAACTTGGACTGAAGTTTGAAGCGGTCAAGACCAACCAGATGGCAGACCTGGGCAACGTGTCGCGACCGTTCAATGAAGACGAAAGCCGACTGATGCAGTCATACATCGACAACGGCTACAAGCTCTTTTTGAAACGGGTAGCCGATGGACGCAATAAGACCATGGCTCAAGTTGACAGTATTGCACAAGGCAGGGTGTGGACTGGACGTCAGGCTAAGCAAATAGGACTGGTAGACCAACTGGGAGGCCTGCAGACCGCCATAGACATCGCTGCACGCCTGGCAAAGATTCAGAAGGACAACTACACCATAACGTCATATCCGAAAGAGGAACCCTGGTATACATCAATAGGAATGAGCCAAGCTCAGGCGCAAATGGCCGGCAAGGCTGTACGCACCGCAATGGGCGACCTCTACGAACCACTCTCTGCTCTGCATTCGCTGAGCAGAAAAGACCGCATACAGGCACGTATTCCCTACATTATAAAAATAGATTAGAACGCACACACTACCCTATGGCAGCAGCGCAACACAAGCCGTTCAAGACCTATCCCCTGCTCAGACCGCTCGCATGGGTCTACCGTCAAGTCATGAGGCAACGCAACAGCAGATTTGATGACGGCAGACTGAAGACCGAAGCATTCGGTCTGCCCGTAATCAGCGTGGGAAACATCAGCGTGGGCGGAACAGGCAAGACCCCCATGTGTGCCTACCTGGTGGAGCTGCTCTGCAACACAGGCCACTCGCCCGCACTTCTGTCGCGCGGCTACGGACGCACGACCAAAGGCTTCCGCAAAGTGACATCGGCCGCCACGGCGGCCACGGTAGGCGATGAGCCGCTGGAACTGTACAAGCGTCACCGTGGCACAGTTGCAGTATATGTTTGCGAAGACAGGTGCGAGGGCGCACATCGCATTATTGCCGAAAATAACGGCACCGACGTTCTGGTACTCGACGATGCCTACCAACATCGCTACATTGACCGTGACCTCAACATAATGCTTACCGACTGCAACCGTCTGTACACCCGCGATAAAGTAATGCCAGAGGGGCGTCTGCGAGAAGACCCCAGCGGAGCAAAACGGGCAGATGTCGTTATAGTCACCAAGTGCAGGCCTGACATGACAGAAGGCCAAGCCACGGCCATCAGAAACGAGCTCGGCCTCCAGCCTTGCCAACAGCTGTTCTTCACAACCATAAAGTATGCCGCACCAACAAGCCCCTATCCCGACACCAGAACCGAAGAATCTGCCACAAGCCTAAAGAATGCAAAGGTCCTCGTCTTTACAGGAATAGCAAACCCCACCTCCCTTACAGGCCATTACTCACACAGATGCGCCTCTGTCAAGACACTGGCTTTTGGTGATCACCATGCCTTCAGTTCCAACGACATAAGGCACATTGCGGAGGCTGCTGCCGATGCCGACATTGTCATCACAACTGCAAAGGACTTTCAACGGCTGCCTCTGAACTTGCCACAAAGCCTGAAACAGAAACTACTTGTACAACACATTTCCGTAGGGTTTCTCTTTGACCAGCAGGAACAGTTCAACGACATCGTCAGACTAACCATTGACAAATACAAAACAAAACCATAGACAAAACACTACACACTCATTCTCTTATGGCACGCACAGAAATATCCACACTTGGCGAATTTGGTCTGATAGACCACCTCACTAAAGACATAAAGCCTATTAATGCCTCTACAGTTAAGGGCATAGGCGACGACTGCGCCGTTATCAACCCTGGCAACATGCAGACTCTCATAAGCACCGACCTGCTGCTTGAGGGCGTGCATTTCGACCTCACCTACGTGCCACTCAAACACCTGGGCTACAAGGCAGCAATGGTCAACATCTCTGACATCTATGCCATGAATGCCACCCCCACCCAAATGGTTGTAAGCCTTGGCATCAGCAAGCGTTTCTGCATCGAAGACCTCGAACAACTGTATGAAGGCATACGGCAGGCATGCAAAAACCACGAGGTGGACATTGTGGGCGGCGACACCACATCATCGCTCACCGGTCTCACTATAAGTATCACTGTTGTGGGACAAGCCACGGCCAACGACATAGTATGCCGTTCGGGCGCCAAAGACACCGACCTGATATGCGTGAGTGGCGATCTGGGGGCAGCCTATATGGGACTGCAACTGCTGGAGCGTGAAAAATCTGTGTTCCAAACACAGAGCAAACAATACAAAAACGAGGAGGCAGAGTTCAAGCCAGATTTTGCCGGCAAAGAGTATCTGCTGGAACGCCAGCTCAAACCAGAGGCCCGCGGTGACATCATCAGGAAACTCAAGGAAGCCGATATCAAGCCCACGTCAATGATAGACATCTCTGACGGCCTGTCATCAGAACTGCTGCACATCTGCCACCAGAGCCATGTGGGGTGCTCCGTGTATGAGGAACGGATACCCATTGACTACCAGACTTCAATGCTGGCAGAACAGTTCAACCTAAACCCGCTCACATGCGCCCTCAATGGTGGAGAAGACTATGAACTGCTCTTTACCACAGCACTGTCTGACTACGAAAAAGTGCGCGAAATCGAAGGAATACACATCATAGGCCGCATTGAAAAAGAGTCTATCGGATGCCAGCTCATCATGCGCAGCGGTGACGAATACCCGCTCAAAGCACAAGGATGGAATCACATGGACAACGAGGAATAACACACACTTTCATTCCAAGCAGAAGCCCAAACACTTTGAGATTAAACCAATCTGCAAGTGTCCGGGCTTCTGCGTGCATTGAAACGTGTATTGTTGTTAATCCTCCTATGTCATGGGAAATTACCTTGCATCAGCTGCATGTTGTATTGAGCATCGCGAACGTAAATCCGCACCTCAGGATTGTCCAAAAACGACTTGGGAACCCGTTTCAGTATCTTGGCTATCTGCGGCGTTATGACCGGATAGAAATACCGCGATGTATATTCCTGAAAATATGCAGTCCCAAGCACGTTGTCGGAGTTGTCGATGATAAACGCTGTCCAAAGTTTGTCGAGCCTGTCTTGAAGTTGCACCGCCCTCCTCTCCATGCCGGCATAGGACTCTGGCGTGGCATCACGGATTATGAGGCGCGCCATATCGCGCGACGTACTCTGAATCTCATTTTGCAGGCGCGAGTTCTCTCGCAGAAACTTATATAGCCTTTCGTTGAGCGAACCGCCCTTGACCACACTTTCCGCATCCGTAAACTTTATCGAAATTTCACCTGTCTCGATAACCAACGGAAGCAAACTGTGGTCTCCTATATATAACTGGGCAATACAGACAGTGTCTAGTACCCCCTCAAACCCAAACCTGCCGTGGCTGACCTCTGACGAATCATAGGAACACAGACCCTGGTTTGACGGAACCTTCAAATAGAAAGTGCTGCCCTCATAACCATCGACCGAGGAACTTCCCAAAATGTTATACTGGTCGCTACACGATGAGGTCACCAGAGCCAAAACTCCTGCAATCCATAAAATATGTCTGCTCCAAATGCTTCTCATAATCTGAATGCAAATATAAACGATAAAAACGAAACCTGAAACAAAAAACAACGACATTAAACGGCATTTTAGCATACTTTTGTTTTTGAACTTTCCACATTACTATATTTTAACAAAAATCTGTGAGCCACACCGTGGACCATGGAAACGAAAAAAGCCTGAATGCCATTATATGGCAAACAGGCTATCATGGGGGTCGTTCCTTTACAACAAAGGACAAGTAAATGTTCGCAACCGTTTTGCAATAATCAGAAGATGGTGGTCGTTGCACCAATTCCGAATACCTACCTAAATGAAGCGTTCTCTTTAGATTACATTTGAACAGACAATCAGAGTCACTCCGTCTCTTTCTGAACAGCACTTTCGGCAAACTACCGCACCAAGCAACTTTCTTGGCATAAGGACCACAAGCCGTCAAAAAAACACAGCGCAAAGTTAGCACCATAATGACACTTTTCATACCAGAAATGACACATATCGTTTGCGTCTGAGGGGCTTCGCCTGAACTTTCGTTTGCGTCTGACGCATGGCAGAGGGCAGCAAAAGCGGAGTTTCTTGTACATTTCAGAATAATTGCGACATTTTTCCGGTTTTTTGTTTTACCTTTGTAAAGAACAAGGATTATCATACACAAATCATGTCAGAAAACAAATACATCAGCGTGAACTACGAACTCTTCATCGAACACGAAGGAGAGACACCCGTACTGGTTGAGAAAACCAGCAAAGACCACTATTTCAACTTCGTCACGGGGCTTGGTTTTACCCTACCCCTCTTTGAAGAGAAAATAAAAGACCTTCCCACGGGCGGTAAGTTTGATTTTGTCATAGAATGCGACCAAGCCTACGGCCCATACGACGAGACAAGGGTCAAAGAGTTGTCAAAAGACATCTTCCGTGGAGGAAACGGACATTTTGACTCCGAGACCATCTATCCAGGCAATGTCATTCCGATGGTCAACGAAGACGGCATGAGATTTGACGGCCTGGTGAAAGATATCACCGACACCACCGTTGTCATTGACTTTAATCACGAACTGGCTGGCATGGACCTGCGCTTTCGCGGCGACATCATAGACAACCACAACGCCACACCAGAAGAAATCAGCACTTTCGTCAACCGCATGTCGGGTGGCGGAGAGGGATGTTGCGGTGGAGACTGTGGTGGCAACTGCGGTGGAGACTGTTCCCACGACCATCATCACCATGACGGAGGCCACTGCGGCTGTGGACACTGCCACTGACCCCAGCCTCCAAACATAAGCACACGCCACATGAACACATTTGGGAACATCTTTAAGCTAACCTCCTTTGGTGAAAGCCACGGGGCGGCCATAGGCGGAGTGATTGACGGCATGCCGGCTGGCATCGACTTTGACGAACAGGCAC
>USTH01000031.1 GCA_900557555.1 uncultured Prevotellaceae bacterium
ACCGATGCGGGGTCTGCAAGGGCGCGTATGGTAGCAGCACGGTCAGCCGTGCTTACGCCTGTGGTACATCCCTCGAGCTTGTCGATGGTGATGGTAAACGGTGTGCCGAGCATTGAGGTGTTGTCATCCACCTGATGGGGCAGGTCGAGTTCGCGGCAGCGTTCTATCGTGATGGGGGCGCAGAGCACTCCGCGTCCGTTTTTGAGCATGAAGTTAATCTTTTCGGGAGTTATGAGTTCGGCGGCAGTGATGAAGTCACCTTCGTTCTCACGGTCTTCGTCGTCTACCACGATAAGGAATTTGCCTTCTTTGAAGTCTTCGATGGCTTCTTCAATGCTGCTGAATGTTGTCTTGTTCATTTCTGTTGTTTTTCTTTATTGGTTTCGTATTGTTCGATTCTGTTTATTATGCGTTGGCTGGTGGCGTTGATTTGTTGTATGTTGCGGCGCAGCCGTTGTCTGAAGTGGAGTGTGCGATACCACATTGCAAGTCCTATTGGTATGACGATGCCTGCGAGGCAGTTGAGCCAAGGTTTGGCAATCGGGGTTAGGTGGCTCTTGGTATAGAGCATGGGGTATGCGTTTAGTTCATACACAATCTTTCGGTTGTCGCTGTTAGAGAGGTCGATGATGGTCTGCTCGAGTTCTTGTGCAATGTCGGGCAGGTGATTGTCGGGACGTGGTTTGAAGAACATTGTCACATAGCTGGGTAGCCTGTTGAGTTTAAGGCTGCTGCCGAGTTCGTTGAGTTGGGCGGTGATGCCTTGCAGTGTGGCAATGTCGTGTCTGTAGTCGGGTGTCTCTATGATGACCTCTTTAGAGGTGATGTGCCGCTTGGGTTTTATGCCGAGAAACGACAGGATAGCTTCGCGGTGATTGTCGAGGTTAAACACTGTGGCGTCCTTGTTTGACTTGTATGTGAGGAAAATGCCGACAGGGGCCATGACGAAGGTGCTTATCCACATGCCGTAGACGATGTTCCATGTGCCGTCGCGTGCCATCTTCATGCCCGACACACCAATGATGTAGTAGATAATGAAGATGAGTACCGACACTATGGTTGACACACCCAGTCCGCCCTTGCGTATGATGGCTCCGAGCGGTGCTCCTATGAAGAAGAAGAAGAGACAGGCCAAGGCTGAGGCAAACTTGTCGTGCCACTTTATCTCGTGTCGCCTGATGGTGCGGTATCCTTCTTGGCTTACTGGCGAACGCCAGTCGAGTTCTGTCAGCATGCCAGAGACTGACGAAGAGGCTTCGCGCAGCACTCTGAGCCTGTCGGTTTGATTGAGCCGAGTCAGCAGTGTGTCGATGTTGACGGTGGCCGCCATCTTGCTGGCAGTCAGGGTATCTTGTCGAGAACCGTAGCCTGTTTGCATATAGCGTGCAGACAGTTCCACGTAGTTGGCACGTCCCAGGCTGTCGTAGAGTAGCGACATGGAGTCAGCATCTGTGGTGAGCTGTTTGAGCGATTTTGCGTCGGCAAGGTTCTTGAGGTCTTCGGCATTCATGAGGTCGAAGTCGGTGTTGAAGTCGATAAGCAAGATTTTGTTTTGAAATGTCTCGCGGTCATACGGCACCTGATTTCGTGATATCATCATGTCTGACGGTGAAGAGGATTGCAGGTTTTCAAACTGCTCTCCGTTGAACATCGACAGCTTGAGAAAGTGCTTGTCGGCGGTGGTCTCAAGTTTGGCAGAGTCTGCCACTACTATCTGGGCGTTTTCTATGCCTCTGTCAATCTTGTAGATGATGACATCATAGAGCATTCCGGTCGTGGCATCTTTGCGCTCTACGTAGAGGTTCACGTTGGGAATGCCGTTGTAGAATATGCCTTCGGGAATTTCGAGCGCAGGCGATGTGCTCTTCATTGAATAGAGCATTCGCGCCATCTCCATCTGTGCCTTTGGGCTTATGTTGTTCTGGAAGTAGAATGACACACCAGTCAGTATCAGTGCGCTGATGAATATGGGGCGCATGATGCGCAGCAGGGGGATGCCCGCAGCCTTCATGGCTGTCAACTCCAACTGTTCGCCCATGTTGCCGAATGTCAGCAGCGATGTCAGCAAAACCGACATGGGCAACGCCATAGGCACGAGGGTCAGCCCCATGTAGAAGAAGAACTGTGCCAGAATGTCGAGTCCCAACCCCTTGCCGACCATCGTTTCGATGTGTTTCCACACAAACTGCATCATGAAGACAAAGAGGCAGATAAGGAAACAGCCCAGAAAGAGTTGAAAGAATTTGCGGAGTATGAATATGTCTATCTTCTTTATGCCGAGCATAAGGGGCAGAACAGCGGCCGCACTACTGGCGTGCGGTTTCTGTTATATTTATAGTGTCAGGTTTGTGTTTCAGTATATTAATGCAAAGTTAATGTAAACATAATTATAATCCAAACCTTGAGTTTGCTAATTGTGTTTTTTTGGAGTATCAGTGCGTTAAAGTGAAGCCCCTTGTGTGGCAGATATGCGCCAGTGGCAAGTGGGGATTGAAAATTTACCCCAAATCGGTCATTTACGACCTAATAACCGAATAGGGTTAACCGTAAGCTCACTGTTCTAAACAGAGTGGTGGGTCAAGCTGATACTTCGGGTGAGCGGTGTAAGTGGAAATGTCGCGGGCTGTCCTTTACGGTCTGCCGTGGTGGGTTATTTTATCCAGATTGTATAGTCTGCTTTGCGCGGTTTGGGTGCAGCGGGTTCCTTTAGGGCATAGCCCAGCGCCACGTGGCCGATACCCTCGTAGTCGCCCTCTATGCCCCATTTTGCAAGTAGACGTTTTCCCTCGGGAGAGTCAAACACTTCACGTGCGCGGTGAATCCAGCAACTGCCGATGCCCAGCGAGTGGGCGGCGTTCATGATGTTGCCCATCACAAGTGACCCGTCATAGACGTGAGTGGGGCGTTCGCGACTTGCCAGCACCACCATAATTACAGGTGCGCCATAGAAGGGGTCTTGGTCTGTACCCAGCACCTTGGCGTTCAGATGTGACAGCAGGTCGCGGGTGGCCTTCTCTGTTACTACTACAATGCGGGGCGATTGCATACCCATGCCTGTGGGGGCGTATTCGCCGGCCTCGGCAATCTGGCTTATTATGTTGTCGGCAGGCATCTTGTCTTGGTCAAAGCAGCGAACGCTGCGTCGTGTTTTTAGAATGTTGAGTGTTTCGTTCATAACAGAGTGTCTTTGGTTGGTTTGTTTACAAAGTTAATGCAAAGTGTGTGACAAAAGGCGGTGTTCTGTTTTAAAAAAGTTAAAACGACAAGAAAAAGTACAGATGCCAAGGGTTGTTTCGGTCAAAAACCACTATCTTTGCTCATAGTCTATTCTAAAACAACTGTAACTGTGGTCGGCCCGGTGCCTGCCTCCAAAAAATTATCAGCGCTTATGCAGTCAGACAGTGTTATTATCATTCCTACTTACAACGAGAAGGAGAACATCCGTAATATTATCACGGCAGTTTTTGACCTCAACGGTCCGTATGATGTTTTGGTCATTGACGACGGTTCGCCCGACGGAACAGCCGAAATAGTGAAAGGTATGCAGGGCGAGGACCGCTTCTCCGGGCGCCTCCATCTTATAGAGCGTAGCGGAAAACTCGGATTGGGCACAGCCTATATTGCTGGTTTCAAATGGGCTCTGGCACGAAAGGAATATAAGTTTATCTTTGAAATGGATGCTGACTTCAGTCACGCTCCCTCTGATGTGCCACGTCTCTATAACGCATGTTGCAATGAGGGTTACGACCTTGCCATTGGAAGCCGTTATGTTACAGGTGTCAACGTGGTGAACTGGCCTATGGGCCGTGTGCTGATGAGCTATTTCGCCAGCAAGTACGTGCGTATAGTTACCGGTTTGAAGATACACGACACCACAGCGGGATTCAAGTGCTACCGTCGTGAAGTGCTCGAAGCCATTGACCTCGACAACATACGCTTCAAAGGCTACGCTTTCCAGATAGAGATGAAGTTCACCGCCTACATGCTTGGTTTTAAAATCAAGGAAGTTAGCGTGGTGTTTGTCAACCGCCAGCAAGGAACGAGCAAGATGAGCGGTGGCATTTTCGGTGAGGCGATGTTTGGCGTGATGCGTCTGAAATGGGACAGCATTACGGGAAAATACAGAAAGATGAGACAACGCTGTTTGAAAAACGGCGACTAATGGCACTGGCTGATGGTTTCCATTATCAACGCCCAGATAGTTAATGAAGGCAGGGTTTTCAAGGGTAGCATCCAGATTGACGGCACTTTGATTACTGCGGTTGTGCCTGACGGTATGCCGTTTCAGGCTGTTGGCGACGTTATTGACGCTGACGGCCGTTATGTTATTCCTGGTGTAATTGACGAACATGTCCATTTTCGTGAGCCGGGCCTGACTTCTAAAGGCGACATCTTGAGTGAGAGCCGTGCCGCTGCAGCAGGGGGAGTGACATCTTTCTTTGACATGCCTAACACCAAGCCTCAGACCACAAGCCTTGAAGAACTTGACAATAAGATGGCTCTTGGCAAGGCTCGGAGTCTTGTGAACTACGCATTCTACATCGGGGCTACCGACGACAACCTCCCAACGCTCGAAAAAGTTACTGCCTCTTCAGTACCAGCCATAAAACTGTTTATGGGAGCATCGACGGGCAACATGCTTGTTGACAACGATGAAGCGCTCGAAAGTATCTTCCGAATTGCACGGTCAAGAAATCTGCCCGTGGTGACACACTGTGAAGACTCCGCACAAATTGCCCGCAATGAAGTCCGCATAAAGGCGGAAGTGGGGCAGGACGCAGGTGTGGAATACCACCCTGTTATCAGAGACGAAAAAGAATGTCTCGACTCAACACGTAGGGCCATTGAATTGGCGACACACAGTGGGGCCGCCCTTCTTGTGGCACATGTGTCGACGAGTCGTGAGATTGAAGAAATTGCACGCTGTGGTGCAGGCAACGTGAAGGCCGAGGTGTGTGTGGCATACCTCTGTTTCAACGACAGTGACTACCTCACCTTGGGTTCCCGCATAAAGTGTAATCCTGCCATCAAGTCGGCAGAGTGTCAGACTGGACTGCTTGACGCCTTGCGCAAGGGCATGGTAACTACTGTGGCCACCGACCACGCTCCACATTTGCTGGCCGACAAGGAGGGTGGGGTATTCTCTGCCACATCAGGCATGCCATCGGTGCAGTTCTCGTTGCCGCTGATGCTTCAGTTGACCGACAGGGGCATTATAGACATTATCAAGGTTGTTGAGGTGATGTGTCACAACCCATCGCGTTTTTTCGGTGTGAAGCAGCGTGGTTTTATCCGCGAGGGCTTCAAGGCCGACCTCGTCGTGTTGAATCATCTGACCGCTCCCCACACCATAACCGACAGCGATGTTGTCAGCAAGTGTGGCTGGACACCTTACATAGGACAAAAACTCAACTGGCAGGTTGCCACAACAATATGCAACGGCACGGTAGTATATACAAACGACAAGGGCATCATCACCCCGGAATACAGAGGAGAAGCAATAGAGTTTGACCATGATAACAACAAGGCAATATAGCATAGACAGGCTCTGGCCTTATATAGACTGGACCTACTTTCTGCATGCATGGCAGATGCCGCCTAAATATGCTTCGGCTGCCACGCTTCACCAGTGTCGTGCATGTCAGGAAGCCTGGGTGGAGTCGTTTGGCGCAGATTGCCGCAATCAGGCGCGTGAGGCTCTCAACCTTGTGCTTGATGCCTTCAAGATGTTGCAGCGGTATGCTGCTGAGGCTGAAGTGCTGGGCAGGGTAGGACTTTTTGAGGCCAACTCTGTGGAAGACGACATAATTGTGGTTACCGACGAAGGACGCAGAGTGGTCATTCCGTGTTTGCGGCAGCAGACGGCAGACCGCAACAGACCTAACTGCTGCATCGCCGACTTCGTGCGCCCGGCCGAATATGGCAGACCCGACCGCATTGGTGTCTTTGCCACTACAGTGAAGTCTGACATGGTAAAGGCGTGTGCCAACGATGCCTACAACATGATGCTGGCCCAGACCTTGTGTGACCGCCTTGCAGAGGCTGCCGCCTGTGTGCTTCACCTTGAGACGCGGTGCGAGATATGGGGATATGCTCCTGACGAAAACTTGTCAGTAAATGATTTGCTGCATGAGCGTTATCAGGGCATTCGCCCGGCTGTGGGCTATCCATCGCTGCCCGACCAAAGTATCAACTTCGTCTTGAACGACCTCATAAAAATGGAAGAACTTGGCATCACGCTGACCGAAAACGGAGCTATGCGCCCCCACGCCACCGTGACAGGGCTTATGATAGCCTATGCCGAAGCCTCGTATTTCGCTGTAGGGCAGATTGACGAGACGCAGATGAAGGACTATGCCAGACGACGCGGTCTGCCAGAAGGCAGGATGCGCCAGTTCTTGGCTGCAAACCTCAAGACCGTTTCATGACGGTCTGAATAATATTGTGTCATGTGCCATATAATGATATTTAGAACAAATGATGTTTTTATTTAGAATTAGTTTGGTATGTTGTCTGATGACACTGTTGCCGGCCTTGGCAGTTCACCTCTGCTGCCTTCGCAACAGACCGGGGGTGGGGCGGTGCAGACGAATTCTGTGGACAGTCACCGCATTAGAACTCGCAGGCATTGCCTGTTTCATTGCCTTTGTATTCGGAAGGGGCTCTTTGTCACAGTTCTGGCACTTGTTCTTCTGTGTATTCATGGGCATTGTCGGTGTGGAATCTTCGATGGCGCTCTTTGGTGCATTGGCCAAGGTGTTTGGGAGAAGAGAGATTTTGAGACGCCTCATGCTGTGTCTTGGCGCAGTGATGGTTATACTTGATATAATAATGGTAGCTATGGCTTTTATAATAGGAAACAAAAGGATTGATGTGGCTGAGTATACATACTTCAGCAGGGATTTGCCTGAATCGTTCGACGGTTTCAGAATCGTGCACATCTCTGATTTGCATCTCGGCACCTATGGCACTGACACCGCAAGAGTGGCAGAACTGATTGACAAGGCACTTGCCCAAAAGGGTGACATGATTGTCTTTACCGGCGACTTGGTCAACTTTGAGTCAAAGGAGGCGCTACCGTTTGTCAACGAATTGTCACGCCTCAGAGCTCCCTATGGTGTCTATTCCGTTTTTGGAAATCACGACTATGGTGTCTATCGCAACTTTGCCACAAAGCGAGAACAGCTTGCCGACATACAGAAGCTTACCGACATTGAGAAAAGTTGTGGCTGGACTGTCTTGCGCAACGCCCATGACATAATACACAAAGACGGTGACAGCATAGTAGTAGTGGGGGTGGATAACGATGGCCATCCACCGTTTCCGCGCCTTGCTGACATTCCCAAGGCTCTTAAGGGGCTTCCCTTGTCTGGAGGCTTCATGATATTCCTGACCCACGAGCCGAGCCATTGGCGGCGCAATGTGCTTGGCGAGACTACTGCCCAGCTTACCCTGTCGGGGCACACCCACGGCATGCAGTTCAAACTTGGCGAATGGAGTCCGGCTTCATTGGTCTACAAGGAGTGGGGCGGTCAATATTTTGAGGGGCAACGCAGTCTTATCGTTTCCATTGGGCTGGGACTTGGTGCAGTGCCGTTCCGCTTCGGAGCCTGGAGTGAGGTCTGTGTGGTAACCCTTAGAACACAAAAGTAGAAACTCTATCAAAATAGCATGGCATTATGAGAATACTGAGATTTCTTTATCGCATCTACCAGTTGTTTGTGGCATTGCCGATACTGGTAATTGCCACTCTGTTTACTGCGGTGATTACCATCGTTTTCTGCAGCCTGTTTCCCCATTCCAGGGTATGGGGCTACTATCCGGCAAAGATATGGGGAATGCTGTTCTGTCGTGTGCTTTTACTGCCGATAAAGGTGGAGGGCAAGGAAAAAATTGACAAGAAGGCTTCGTATGTGTTTGTTGCCAACCATCAAGGTGCAATGGACATCTTTCTTGTTTACGCCCTGCTGAACCATAATTTCAAGTGGATGCTCAAAAAGTCTCTCCGCAAGGTGCCGCTCGTGGGCGAAGCCTGCTACAAGGCAGATTTCATCTTTGTTGACCGTAGTTCGCCAAAGGGGGTGAAAGAAACCATTGCCAATGCGAGTGAGATACTTAAAGACGGAACTTCGCTAATGATATTCCCCGAGGGCTCCAGAACGTTTAACGGCAAGATGATACCGTTCAAGAACGGTGCGTTCTTCCTTGCCGATGAACTTCAACTGCCTGTGGTGCCGCTCACTATAGATGGGCCGTTTGATGTACTTCCACGCACCAAGGGTGTAAATTTTGTAAAGTTCGGACGCATGAGATTGGTCATACACGATGTGATTTATCCGCAGGGACGAGGTCATGACAACGTGAAATCGCTCTCGCATCAGTCGTTTGAAGCCATCAATTCTGCGCTTCCCGACAAATATCGTACTATATTATAGCAGACATTTATGACACTTAATGAGTTATCGATAGGACACTCTGCCGTAATTACCGCAGTGGGCGGCGAGGGGGCGTTGCGCCAGCATTTTCTTGATATGGGAGTAATTCCCGGCACTAAGGTGAAGCTGGTCAAGTATGCTCCGTTGGGTGATCCTATGGAGTTGCTGATACATGGTTATGAATTGACTCTTCGTCTCGACGATGCCGCCAAAATCGACATTGTGCCTGCCAGTGGTGGAGAGGACGACGACCATAAAGCCGTATCTGGTGCCGCCGTGCGTGTCACCGAACATCCCGGACTCGGAGAGTCTGGCAGGTTTCATTGCAAGGCGGAGGAACATCCGCTGCCCAAGACCGAGAAACTCTCGTTTGCACTCATGGGCAACCAGAATACCGGTAAGACCACGCTGTTCAACCAGCTGACCGGTGCCAACCAGCACGTAGGCAATTTCCCCGGAGTTACGGTTGACCAGAAAAGTGGCTCCATAAAAGGATATCCCGACACACTGATTACCGACCTGCCGGGCATCTACAGCCTGTCGCCCTATTCGAGCGAGGAAATCGTGTCGCGCCAGTTTGTACTTGAGCAGAAACCCTCCTGCATTATCAACATTGTTGATGCCACAAACATCGTGCGCAATCTTTATCTCACAATGCAGCTCCTTGAGCTTGATATTCCAATGGTTGTAGCTCTCAACATGATTGACGAGGTCGACAACAACGGTGGAGCCATTGACATCAACGGCATGGAGAGACTGCTCGGTGTTCCGGTGATACCGATTAGCGCAAGCCGAAACCAAGGTGTTGACGAACTTGTGGAACACGCTGTTCACATAGCCCGCTACCAAGAGCGACCATTGAGGCAGGACTTCTGTAAGGTCGATGACCACGGGGGAGCCGTTCACCGTTGCCTTCATGCCATCATGCACCTTGTGGAGGACCATGCGGGGAAAGCCTCTATCCCAATACGCTTTGCGGCGTCAAAACTGATAGAGCGAGACACCATGGTGTGCAAGGCTCTAAAACTGTCAGACAACGAACAGGCAACGGTAGACCACATATTGTGCCAGCTTGAGGAGGAACGTCATCTTGACCCCTCGGCAGCATTGGCCGACATGAGGTTTTCGTTTATCACTGACCTGGCGGCCCGCACTGTAGTGCAGCCCGAGGAAAGCAAGGAGCGTGTGCGCAGCCGTCGCATAGACAGTGTGCTTACGGGTCGATGGACCGCCATTCCATGTTTTCTGATTATCATGTCGGTGGTGTTCTATCTCACGTTCAATGTAATTGGGCTGTGTCTGCAAGACTGGCTTGGTGAGGGGATAGATTGGGTCACCAATGAGGTGGACGCCTTTCTTACCGCTGCCAACGTGAACGAAGTGGTGCATTCACTGATAATCGGTGGAGTGTTTCAGGGCGTGGGCAGTGTGTTGAGCTTCATGCCTATCATCGTAATACTATTCTTCTTCCTCTCTATGCTTGAAGACAGCGGATATATGGCACGCATAGCCTTTGTGATGGACAAGTTGTTGAGAAAAATAGGCCTTTCGGGGCGCAGCATTGTCCCATTGCTCATTGGCTTTGGGTGCAGCGTGCCGAGCATCATGGCAAGCCGCACTTTGCCCTCCGAGCGCGACCGCCGTCTCACTATTCTTCTAACTCCGTTTATGAGTTGTACGGCCAAGTTGCCCATCTATGCCTTTTTCTCTGTAGCATTCTTTCCTGAAGAGGCGGCTTGGGTTATGGTGTCGCTTTATGTCATTGGCATAGTGGTAGGCATTGTTATGGCTCTTGTCTTTAAGAAAACACTGTTCAAGGGTGAGGCGGTGCCGTTTGTGATGGAACTGCCCAATTACCGTATGCCCGGAGTGAAAAATGTGGTACACCTCTTGTGGGATAAGGCCCGCGATTTTCTGCAGCGTGCGTTTACCGTAATCTTTGTGGCGTGCATAGTGATATGGTTTTTGCAGACGTTTGACTTCCATATGCAGACGGTCAGCAGTTCCCGCGACAGCATGTTGGCATCGCTTGCGGGTTTTGTTTCTCCGCTGTTCAGTCCGTTAGGTTTTGCCGATTGGCGCATCACCACCTCGCTGTTGTCAGGATTTATGGCAAAAGAGAGCGTGGTGTCCACCTTGCTTGTGATGTTTGGTTCAGCGGCCGCCATGCAGCCTGTGCTGACTTTGCCGGCGGTGTTCTCGTTGCTTGTGTTCTGTCTGCTTTACACGCCGTGTGTGGCTGCCATTGCGTCCATACACCGTGAGTTGGGCACACGGTATGCCGTGGCCGTCGTGATAATGCAATGCGTTGTGGCGTGGCTGGTGGCATATCTGACGTATGTCATAATTTGTGCTGTGATATGAATTTATTGAGTTGTGTGCTGCTGTTTGTGGTGGTGGTTGCTTTCGCCGTGGCGTTGCGCTATGCCTTTTTCTCTCGCAAGAGCCGAAGGTGCTGCCGTGGCGGTGATTGTGAAAAATGCAAGACCGGAATGCGCAACGCAAGTTGACGGTGTAGAATGTTGTGTAACTCTGCTTTCAACAGTTGTTGTGATAGATAGCCATGTTATTTAATTCGCTTGCATTCCTTCTGTTTCTGCCTGTAGTGTTCGGGCTGTATTGGTCGTTTCGTTCCGCTGTTGGCCAAAACAGAGTAGTGGTAGTGGCGAGCATGTTCTTTTACGGTTGGTGGGACTGGCGTTTTCTGCTGCTGATGGTTGCAACCTGTGTGGCCGACTATTGGTTTGCACAGGCCATAGAACGCAGTGCCTACCGGAAGAGGAGGAAACACTGGCTGCTGGCTGCCATTGTGGTCAACATGGGTCTGTTGGGCGTGTTCAAATATTTCAATTTCTTTGCTGACAACCTGGCGGAAATCTTTTCTTGGCTTGGCATTCGTGCCGACATTCCCACTCTTCACATTATTTTGCCAATAGGCATCAGTTTCTACACATTTCAGCTTACGGCCTATGTTGTCGATGTTTACCGCGGTCAGTTGCGGGCATGTAGGTCGTTGGAGCTGTTTCTAAGTTTTATCTGCTTCTTTCCCCAGTTGGTGGCGGGCCCGATTGAGCGCGGAGCCAATCTGTTGCCGCAGTTTGCGGAGAAGCGTGTGTTTGACTACTCTTTTGCTGTTGATGGCATGCGGCTGTTCCTCTGGGGGTTAATGAAGAAGATGCTTGTGGCCGACAACTGCGCTCCGGTGGCAGACTATGTGTTCGGCAACTATCAAAGCCTTGCCACTGTGGATCTCTGGATTGGGCTTTTCGCATTTACCGTACAGGTATATTGTGATTTCTCGGGCTATTCGGATATGGCCATCGGCTCTGCAAAATTGTTCGGCATCAGGCTTTCAACCAACTTCAACCACCCGTTCTTTGCCGTCACTATACGCGACTTCTGGCGTCGCTGGCACATGACCTTGATGGGTTGGTTGCGCGACTATGTCTACTTTCCGCTCGGAGGCAGCAGGTGCAGCCCCCTTCGCCACTACTTCAATGTCTTTGCGCTCTACATGCTGAGCGGCTTGTGGCACGGCCCCAACTGGAGCTTCATAGTATGGGGAACATGGAACGGCCTGTTTAATGTGACGACAAAAAATATGCGTATGCCTCGTGGGGTGAGTTGGTTTATCACCATAATGGTTTTTATGCTGTCGCAGGTCTTTTTCCGCAATCCCACGGTGACTGACGGGTTCGAATATTTTGGCAGGCTGTTTGCGTTTGACGGCACTTTGGCCAACACTGCTTCGCGCATTCCGCTGCTGCTTGCGGCCGCACTTTTCCTTACTGAATATGCCACCCGCAATTATGCCCACCCCTTCCAGTTCTGCCGTGCAGGTGGCATCTGGCGCTGGCGCATGTCAAGGTTTGCACTCTATGCAGTGTGCTTTGTCTGTTGTGTTTTTTTGGGCGGTCAGCAGGTGCAGTTCATCTATTTCCAGTTTTAAATGAAAAGATTTCTTCGCAACATATTGCTCTTCTCCCTGTTGATAGTCATCCCCTTGGTGGCGGCAGAGATTTATGTGCGCCAGATGCCTAATCCCTCGCGTGCCAAACACCAGTGGATGCTTGAACATTCATGTGAGGTTGAGACTCTGGTGCTTGGCAACAGCCACTGTTTCTATGGCGTCAATCCTTCATTGTTGGGAGAGCGAAGCTATTCGTTGGCACAGCCCACCCAGAGCTATCGTTACGACTGGTATCTGCTGACTCATTACCGTATGCCGCGACTGAGAACGGTGATATTGCCCTGCAGCTACACTTCGTTGTTTGAAGACGTGGAGTCGGAGTCTGACATGCGGTATTGGGCAGTGCGCTACAGGCTTTATATGGACTGTGACATCCATAGCGTGTTGTCGCAGTACGGCTTTGAGTTTCTCCACGTTGCCTCGTTCAGGGAAAAACTGTCAAGCCTGTGGAAACCCTCACGCCTCAGTTGGGACAGTCTCGGCTTCGGCACTTCCTACGGCACACGTTCAAAGTTGGCAGAGGGCACTGACAATGGTGTCAGCCGTGCTAAGGACAACACGTATGCCGACATGCGCTCTCTGCAACTGTGTACTTCGATGCTCGACAGCATTTGTGGCTGGTGCGCACAGAGGCAGGTGCGTCTGGTGATTGTGGCCATGCCGGTGTGGAGTTCGTTTCGCAACGCATGCGACAGTCGGCAACTCTCGGTGCGTGCCAAGGTGCTCAAGCAGGTCCTGAAGCGACACCCCTCTGTGGACTACTTTGATTTTCGGGCAGACTCCTCGTTTGTCATCAGTGATTTCTATGATGCTGACCACCTCAATCAACTTGGGGCAAGAAAACTAACGTTGATGTTGAAGCACGAAGTTGAAAAGCCGCTCAAAACTTCAAAGCAATAAGTAGGTAACCGGCTCAATAATGTCTTAAAAGTAATAGAAATGTATCAAATACGCCCTAACGAGCGATTTTTGTGCATTCTTCTAAGTTGTACAGAAAACTTGAACTACTGGCAAACAGCCCGAACAGGGAGACCGGTGGACGGGTACTCGCCGCCTCCTTTCTCCACATAATTGCTGTATAAGAAGAGGCCGAACGCGTAGAAGCCCAGGCTGCTTTTCTGGGGCGTACTCGTCCAATAGGCGCCTAAAGACCCTACAAAGTTGGCCCCTGAACCTTTGCGACCGCCTGCGGCAGGGAAGAAAATACTCTGTCCATTAGGCCCAGTGGCAAGCCGCCCATTTACAGATGTGTTTTTGTAATTTGTTTTCCATTCCCAAGTGCAGTTGTCTGCAAGTTCACATATCTCAGCGTGAGTAGGCATGCGAGTGCTGTCACCCCAATTGACAGTGGCTGCATCTTCTGAAGGGGTGAGGTTACCGCTGTGCTCCTTGTTATGCCAAATAGAATTGTCGATATCGTAGCTTGATTTGGTGGTAGTTTCGCCCCATGCATAATAGTCTCCGAAGTCGGTTTCGTTTTCGGCACCTAAGTTGCAGGTTGCCCAATACAAACCAGAAGGAAGGCCAAGGTCTACAAAAATGTGACCCTCTGTAAATTTTTGATGTTCTCCTAACACTTCTTTTTCTCCAAGCATGGTGATGCTTTGCACGTTGCCATAAAACACATTGTCGAGCAATTTTACGTATGTGCGGTAGTAATATTTGTATCCCTTCAACAAGTTTTTTACAGATATGTTATAAGTTCCCGTTGAGTTACCTAATGTGATGTGCTTAGCGTTATCGATGGTGGGTTGATCCGTTTCTGTTGAATAGCACACTCCTATAGTAGGAGACGCAGAATGCAACGTGATGCCTTCTTTCAAGCTGACCGATGCCTTTGCCTGGAATGTACGCTCGGTCAAAGCTGTTGGCGACGAAGTGTTGATGGTATAAAGCCATTCGTCTGCCGAAAAAGAGATGGAGTCTACATCGTTTGAACTCATCACAGTTACTTCGCCCCCCTTCTTACATACATATAAATTATGTTGCGCACAGACTGTTGATGATACGAAAAACAGCAGAAGGGTAAATGATAGGGTAAAAAGTTTCTTCATAATTCAAGGATTTTTACTATATGTTAATTGTATAAGTAAGTAGAGGCTTAAATCTATTTTAATATTTCAAGTAGGTTTTGTTTTTGTCATAATAGTTATCTTTTGCGCATCTATTATCTTTGTTTTCAGTCACAATGCCTGCATTGCTCCTTCAAAGAAAAACAATATCTGCATTAAAACAAAGCCCTTCTGACTATAAACTAATTTTTAACACCTTCTTGTCTCTGTTTATTGGTTATTTTAGCTGCCTGATTATCACGTTAGTGCTTCATAAACTTATAGCTTATGCCACCTTGCGTGCGAACTACATAAACGCCCTTGGGCAATGCATTGAGCGAGAGAGTCGCAGTACCGTCACTTGATGCAATGGCGGTTTGTTGCAATGTGCCATTGATTGCAAACAGGCTCACTCGCCCGCCTGCTTGCAAACCGGATGCTTTTATCTGGTTTTGACCTACCGAAAACAACACGTGGGCATCGTCTTTTTCCCCCATAGGAGCAGCAACAGAAGTTATAATATCGCTATCTAACACCATCTTTTTAACCGCTTTGTAAGCATAGCTCACATCATCGCTGTCATCGGTGGATATGATGAGCTCATCTCCGCTTAGCCTAACCACAGGACGCTCACTAAAAGTAAAACTCACCTTGCCCCCTTTGTTTAGGTAGAATGTTATGCCCTCCTCGGCATGTCCTGCTAAGATGCCTAAGGCACTTAGCATTCCAATGAATAACCATTTTCTCTTCATACCTTGTTATTTTATTGGTTTAACTCTGTTTTCTGGCAATTTTTTTATATTTCCTTTTACATCTTATGTGCCAGTTGCTTATATTTACATTTGCAAATATAAACATTTATTTTATTTTACCCTCCCCGACAGCCTGTTTTTTTTGTTAATTTGTAGATAAAACCATAGAGGACAATTATCCCTATTCGGTTGTTAGGACTTCTTGTGTTTGGTTTTTAGGAGAGCAGATGTTGCTTGTTTTTTAGGGAATAATAGCGGGCTGTTTTGAGCTAAAAACAAGCATCAAGTGCCTTATAAAAACAAAAGGTAACAAGAAGTAATAAAAAAGGATGTCATTTGCGACCTAATGTTAACGCCCGTTGTCAGTCTGCAGACTTGACAATGGGCGTTAATGTTAAGTAGGTATTCAAATTTATTTTAACCCAATTCGGTCGTTAGGACTTGTTGTATTTTGTTTTTTGTAGAAGAGCAGATGTTGCTTGTTGTTTTAGCGAATAATAGCGGGCTATTTTGAGCTAAAAATAAGCATCAGATGCCTTATAAAAAACAAAAGGCAATAAGAAGTAACAAAAAAGTTATCATTTACGACCTAATGACCGATTTGGGTTTAATATTTCAAGTAGGTTTTGTTCTTGTCATAATAGTTTTCTTTTGCGCATCTATTATCTTTATTTTCAGTCACAATGCCCGCATTGCTCCTTCAAAGAAAAATAATATCTGCATCAAAATAAAGCCATTCTGACTATAAACTAATTTTGAACACCTACTTATAGTGTGTGTCATGGCCTTGCGGCCTTGCAAATTTTGAGGTTGAGGCGTTTTGTGGCTTATGCCTTTGTTGCCAGCGGTGCGGCTTGTGTATAGGTGCGTGCGCCGAGTTCCTTGTCGAGCATGTACAGGCCGTAGCCGTTGCCTTGTATCATTTTGAGATTGTCAATGATGTTTTGTGCGTTTTCCTCTTCTTCCACCTGTTCGTCTACAAACCATTTGAGCATGCTCTGTGTGGCGTAGTCGTTCTCAGTGGCAGTCAGTGCAAAGAGGTTGTTGATAAGGGCGGTGACCTTCTGCTCGTGGGCGAGGGTGGCTTCAAAGACGTCTAATGGTGACTCCCACGTTGCAGGCACTGCTTCTATTGGCTTGAGCTCCACGCGTCCACCGCGCTGAATGATGTAGTTAAACAAAATCTTGGCATGGTCTTGCTCCTCTTGAAACTGCACTTCAAACCAATTGCCCATGCCGGGGTTGCCGTTGGCGTGGGCATAGGCTGCCATTGACAGATACAGGTAAGCCGACCACATCTCGGCATTGATTTGGGCGTTGAGCGCCTCTTCGATTTTTTTCTTTAACATTGCTGTAGGTTTTTATATTGTCAGACTTGTTTGTCAAAGTGTCGGCGGTCTGCCTCACCCCCTGACGGTAAGGCTGTCGCAGATATGCTTTGGTGCAAATGTATAATAAAAAAACGACAGAGCAAAACATTTTTTCGGAGTTTGACTCGAAAACGGTGGTGCAGCTCCGGGCGGTTGCAGTGTGAAGTTAGATGTCGAGTGTCAAGCCCACTGCCACATCGAAGTTGGTGCGCTTGAAGTGGTCGCTGCCTTTGAATATGTTGCCTGCTCCGGAGTTGAGTATCGCATCGGTCTGTTCCTTGCCCACCACCATGCTTGCAATAGAGCTGACACCGTTATAGTCGTTCTGCTCCTTGTCGTAGCTTCTGTAGAAAGTCTGGAAATAGCCGATGTCGAGGGTGCATTTTGCAGAGAGATGAAAGGCGGCACCGAAACCTATTGATTGGCTGCTTGTGGTGAAGCTGATATCCTTCATGTATTTGTCTGTTACCCCGTAGCTCGTGGTCTGCCAACCGAAACTGGCGGTTACGAGTTTGCTGAAGTCATACTCTGCACCGGCAAGTATTTCGTATGTGCCGCGGCGTAGGAGTTTCTCTTCATGATTGAACTTGCTTGACTGCTTGTCAAAATAGTAGTGATAGCCGGCACTCAGGCGCAAACGGTCTATAGGGCTGTATTGAGCACCGATGCCAAGGAGGGCGGGCATGTCGTCCGACACTTTTTCGCCGTCGCGAAATTGTGCCAACTGTGGGAGATTTTTTGCCGAGAGGCTGTTGGCTGCCTCGTTCTTGAGCCTTATGTCGGTGTTGAACTCATATTTTACTGCAAGGTTCCAGTGGCGGTTGGGCTGCCAGTCTATGCCGATGATTGGCGTGAAGCCCCAGCCTGTCTGGTCGCAGTTAAGGTTGATGTCTTCGGTGGCCGCTGCAAGGTTGGCCATCTGTTTAGCCT
>USTH01000032.1 GCA_900557555.1 uncultured Prevotellaceae bacterium
AATATTGTTTATCAACCAGTTATAAAATACGTGTTTTTTGAGTGACGAAGTCAGGTGGGCAGGTAAAGCGCTTTGTTTGGATTTCTACGCTGTAAAGTTAAGTTCTTTTTCTAAAAAAAAGAAATATTTTAAGAAAAATGACGCACCTGTAATTTTTGTTAAGGTAGCCATGAAAAGATTTGCGTGGGGGCATGGAAACTGTTTTCTGTAACGCTCTGATTGTCGAAACGAGCAACGCCGAAAGCCCAACGCCAGTGTAAGTATATAAACCCAAATCGGTCATTAGGGCGTAAATAGCATTTTTTGTTACTTCTTATTGCCTTTTGTTTTTATGAGGCATTTAATGCTTGTTTTTAGCTCAAAATAGCCCGCTATTATTCGCTAAAATGACAAGCACCATCTGCTCTCCTAAAAAATCAAAATCCAATAAGTCCTAACAACCGAATTGGGATAAAAAGCACTCTTGGCTACAAACAATAGAATCGTCCGAAGCCAATAAGGGCTACATATAATACACCCCATAAGGCGTTCCCGTTGCTTTGTTTTTGACAATCAGTTTGAAGTTGCGAAGTTCTTATGGCATCAAAACCAAAGCGTACAGTTACGCCTTAAATGTATATATATGTCTGACCAACCTCTGCCCATCGGGGCTTTCGGTATGGGTATAGACGTTACAAACGTAACACTTTATGTATAAACATGAAGCAGATATGCCTCTCTATTTTTTCTTGAATTTATATGATGCGTTGTTATTCTTGATTATGTATGTGCCTGACGGAAGGTCATCGAGCTGTAGCGGTGTTCCCGCAGAAAAACTCTTTAGCATGCGCCCGTTAAGGTCGAAGATGCGATTTGGACTATCGTCATTTGACGCAGAAACGACCGATTGCACCTTGACAGGGGTTTGTTCGTATGTGACATAATCAATGTTAGAAAGAGGGAAACGGAATGTAAACGTAGTGGTTGTCACAACAAGTTCATTTGCCTTGTAGACAGCCACAGGTTTTTCACTTAGCATCACCTCTACAGGGCTGCCCTTACGTTGATGCACCATCATCGAAACTTCATCAGCGGCTCTTACGCCTGCAAATACAAGTGTGCAAAGCACTAAAAAAAGTAAACGTCTGTTCATGAAGAACAATGTTATAATATTGTTATTTATTTGAAGTTTGATGCAATACAGAGACATTAGCAGGCTTATTTTGCGTATTGTCGCAAAATAAGCCTGTGGTTAGTTTATGAACGTCACTACAGAGACTCAAGTATGCGTTTTAGGACTACCGAAGCAGAGATTTCGCGATTGGCAGCCTCTGGAATGACAAGCGATGTTGGCGCTTCTATGACCTCGTCGCTCACAATCATGTTGCGCCGCACTGGCAGACAGTGCATGAAGAAAGCATTGTCTGTAACCGCCATGTGGTTGGCATCAACCATCCAGCTCATGTCTTTGGAGAGAACCTTGCCGTAACTGTCGGGTCGGGTGACACCTGGGCAACTCCAGTTCTTGGCGTAGACAAAATCGGCATCCTTAAGAGCTTTCATTTGGTCATATTCAGGTTTCAGGTCACCGACAAATTGAGGGTCAAGTTCATAACCCTTTGGGCAGGTATATACAAAGTCTACATCAGCGGCAAGCATCCATTGCGCAAAGCTGTTTGGCACCGCTTGTGGCAGGGCCTTGGGATGCGGTGCCCATGTCATGACCACTTTGGGGCGGTTTTTCTTGCGATACTCCTCGATGGTAATGAGGTCGGCAAAAGCCTGAAGAGGATGCACCGTAGCACTCTCCATTGAGAACACCGGCTTGCCGCTATAGCGGATGAACTGGCGTATGATACTCTCGCCGTAATCTTCCTCACGGCTTTCAAAGCGGGCAAAAGTGCGCACACCTATTATGTCGCAATAGGAACTCATTACCGGAATGGCCTCGAGCAGATGCTCGCTCTTGTCGCCGTCCATCACAACACCACGTTCGGTCTCAAGTTTCCATGCACCCTGATTAACATCAAGCACGATGACATTCATGCCAAGATTCATGGCCGCCTTTTGGGTAGAAAGGCGCGTGCGCAAACTATTGTTGAAGAAAATGAGCAGTGCAGTTTTGTGTTTGCCAAGATGCTCATATTTGTAGCGGTTCTGTTTCAAATCAAATGCTTCGTCGAGAGCCTTTTTGAGGTCTCCGAGGTGAGCCGGGTAAAGAAATTCCTTCATATTTTTGTAGTTATTTTCGTATTCATTTGTTTATCGGTTCGCCAAGCCATTGCGAGAGAGTGGAAAGAATCTCGTTGCGTTGTTCTTCCGGCATATTGCTGATGCGTGTGGAATGCGAGCCACCTGGTTTGACATATACTTTAAGGTTCTTCTTGGAATATTTGTTCAGCCATGTTACACCAGCTGCCGTCCAAGGGTCAATCTCACCGTAGATGCATATCATCTGTGGATCATTTTTCTTGAGATATCTGGTGATATGGCGCGACACCGTCTTGTCGAACTTGTCCGAACGCAACTCGGGAGGAAGCATGACATCACGCACATAGTGTTTGGCAGACTTGACAGACAAGTATGGCTTGAAAGGCTTCAAGTCGTAACCGTAATAACCAAGTTCGCGATAGGCCTGAATAAAGAAGGAAAGGTCTCCCTTTGTGGAGAAATATTCTGGTCCGACAACACTTACAAGTTCATTAAACAAGATGTCGTCGGGTGCGCCAGAGTTTGGTATGGAAGTTATCTTCTTACCCCACTGCCATACGGAGAAACTGTATTCCAACACGCAATAGTCATAGACATCCTCAACTGGCACATAGAAACTAAGTCCCTTCTTTTCACACAAAGCCTTGAAACGGGGCATGAACTCTGCCTTCTTCTTCAACACGACCAGTTGGAAACTTTCTATCATCTTGCGTTCGGCCACAGTGCCCACATTGCGAAGAAACGGTTCGTGGCGACCGTCTATGACCCCATTGCATACGGGGCCGACATAGGGCACCGAGATGTCTACATCGTCCGGATAATAAGAGCGAAACTCCATGCACGTCTCACCGCCCTTGCTTATGCCTGTGCTTATCCACTTCTGGGGATAGATGCCCTTGAGAGCCGTAACCACTTCATGGAGGTCGGCCATTGCATCACGGTCACGCAGATAGCGCCAGTCGCAAGGTGAGGGGGTAGATTCCTGAAAGAAGCGGTGCTCCACAAATATGATGTTAGTGTTGAAGTAGGTTGACAGTTCGTTGGTATAATGCGGCCCAGCGGCATACCCTGCCCCATAGCCCTCTGTTACCAACAACGTGGGACGACCGACCCCACGGTTCATCACAATGACTCGCTGAGTAAACGTACCCTTTGAAGGGTTGGCATGGTCAAGAGGCTGGGTAAATTTAAGTATATAGCGACTCTCAAAGCCTGCCTCGTCTTTCACTTCCACAACATCTGCCACCTGCGGCAGCGATGCCAACCTGATCTTCAGCGCCTCGTCGGCCATCATTGCCAACGGTGGCAAGAGCATGGCCAACAACAGAAGCCTGTTTGCGGCAACAGACCTTAGAGAATGTAATTGTTTCATGTGAACTACAGGAGATTATTTCTTATTCAATGCATCTTCAATCTGAGCCACAATGACATCATCGCCCGGATAGCCACCTGTGGCAATGTTGTCGTAGGTACGCTGCCCGTTTTTGCCAATAATATAATAGGTAGGAATACCTCTGATGCCCAGAGAACTCAGAAGGGCGTTATACTCCTTGGCCGCAAGCCTGTAATGATAGCCCTTGATTGTCGGTATTGTAGCCTTCCACTTCTCCAACGGAGATGTTTCGCCTGTAATATACACAAAGGCCACTGGTTTCTTTTCCTTGAGGTACTTGTCTTTGATAGGGTCAACGCTCTTCATTGCTGCCATGCAGGGCGGACACCATGTGGCCCAGAAATCCACTACGACCACCTGCCCTTTAAATTCCTTGGCGATATTATCTAAAATTTCGTCTACAGGCAGTCCGACAGGCAAGGTTTTGACAAACACTGAATCATTCTTTTCGGCAGGTGCATTTTCTGTTTTCACCTGTTTTGCACAACCGCTCAAACATATTGCGAGGCAAGCTATTGCCATTAAAAAAAGTTTTCTCATCATTACATTATTTTTTTGTTATTAATATACATCTAAACATCTAACTAACGTCTACACGTCTTGAGGTGGTACAAAAGACATTTTACTGCAGTTTGCCATCAGCCAATTTAATAAGGAACTGACCGTACTCGTTCTTTGCCATAGGCTGGGCTATCCGCCGCAGTCTGTCGGCATCAATCCACCCGTGTTCATAGGCGATTCCCTCCAGACATGCAACCTTTAGTCCCGTGCGCTTCTCTATCACCTCAATAAACGTTGAAGCCTCACTGAGGCTTTCATGGGTTCCGGTGTCGAGCCAAGCAAATCCTCGCCCCATGGTTTGCACCATCAGTCGATTTTGTCTGAGATACTCCTGATTGACACTTGTGATTTCAAGTTCCCCGCGTGCGCTTGGTCTGATTGTCCCTGCAATATCAAGCACATCATTCGGATAGAAATACAGTCCCACAACGGCATAGTTGCTCTTTGGAGCTGAGGGTTTCTCCTCTATGGACACACACTTGCCGCTTTTGTCGAACTCTACAACGCCATAGCGTTCCGGGTCGTTGACCCTATAGCCGAATACACACCCGCGCTTTTCCTTTTCAACCGTTTCGACAGCCTTGTGAAGAAGGGCTTCAAAACCGCTACCGTGAAAAATATTGTCACCCAACACCAGACATACGGAATCGCGGCCAACAAACTCACGTCCGATGATAAAGGCCTGAGCCAAACCATCGGGCGAAGGCTGCTCAGCATATTCAAACCTTACGCCATAATCCGAACCGTCCCCCAACAGACGTTCAAACAAAGGCAAGTCCGTTGGAGTGGAGATTATCAGTATTTCCTTTATGCCCGCAAGCATCAACACCGAAATGGGGTAATACACCATCGGTTTGTCATAGATAGGTATCAGCTGCTTGCTGATAGCTTTTGTTATGGGATAGAGACGTGTTCCGCTTCCACCCGCCAGAACAATACCTTTCATCGCTTTATTTTCTGTTATATTATATCTGCAAATATACTATATTTAAATTTACAGTAACGCATTTGAGCGCAGAAATTAGGGAAAAACAGGCAAACATACACAAGCAGAACATTATTTGGAGATAAAAAACATAAGGCCGAACAGTTTTGCAACCTATGACTATCACGAATATTAAACCCAAATCGGTCATTAGGTCGTAAATGACATCTTTTTCTTCACGAATATTTTATTGATATAAATTTAAAATGCTATATTTGCACAACCAAAAACAAAATAATTATTAAACACAGCCTATCAAAACAAAATGAAAAGACTCAGTTTATTTACTATCGCATTATTATGCATGCTTATGACCGTATCAGCCGTAACAAAAGACGAACAGGCCATGTATGACCTCGTGGGTCGTATTGCCCCACAACACAAGGCAGGTTTCGTATTCAAACAAAAGAAGCAGAAGCATAACACCTACACTGTTGAGGCTAAAGGTGGCAAGGTTACCATTACTGGACCAAACGCCAACACTATGGCAGTGGGACTCAATTATTACCTTAAATATGTTTGCCACACCACAGTGTCATGGCTCATCTCAAGCCCTGTAGTAATGCCAGACAAACTGCCTGACACAAAAAAACTGAGCCAGACCGCACGCTGCGACAACAGGTTTTTCCTGAACTACTGCACCTACGGATATACCATGCCTTGGTGGCAATGGGCTGATTGGGAACGCCTTATAGACTGGATGGCTCTCAATGGGGTTAACCTACCACTTGCAAACACTGGCGCAGAAATGATAGCATACCGCGTGTTTACAGAAATTGGACTGACAGATTTAGAAGTACGCTCTTTCTTCACAGGACCAGCCCACCTGCCATGGCACCGTATGTCGAACATTGACAAATGGCAAGGCCCGCTTCCACAAAGCTGGTTGAAAGGCCAACTTGAGCTGCAGAAAAAGATTGTGGCCCGCGAACGTGAACTTGGCATGAAACCCATTCTGCCAGGATTCTCTGGACATGTGCCGGGAGTGCTGAAAAACAAATTTCCAACTGCCAAGATTACAAAACTTCACAACTGGGCAGGGTTTACAGACGAGACCTCATGCTATTTCCTTGACCCACAAGACTCTCTTTTCGCAGAGATACAACACCGCTACATAAAAGAGGTTATCAAGGAGTTTGGCACTGACCACATATATGGCATCGACCCGTTCAACGAGATGAAGCTGCCATCTGAAGACCCAGCCTATCTGGCCGCTGTGGCAAAAGGCATTTACAGCACACTGACAGATGTTGACCCACAGGCCACGTGGCTTCAGATGACTTGGATGTTCTATTTTGACAAGGCCACATGGACTCCCGAACGCATCAAAGCATTTTTGGGTGCAGTGCCTCTCGGTAAACTTCTTTTGCTTGACTATTGGGGAGAGTTTCAGGAAATATGGCGCCGCACTGACAAATATCACGGACAGCCATATCTGTGGTGCTATCTCGGCAACTTCGGTGGCAATACCGGTTACAATGCCGAATTCAAGAAAGTACGCGAACGCATAGAGGGAACATTCAAAGACGGTGGCAACAACTTCAGCGGCCTTGGAGGTACGCTCGAAGGGTTTGACATCAATCCGTTCATGTATGAATATTTCTTTGAGAAAGCATGGACAAACTACCCTACCGACGAAGAGTTCATTAAGGGCCTTGCAGACCGCCACTGTGGCACAACAGACGAATCATACCGTCAGGCATGGCACGACCTGTTCTATAAAATCATCGACAGTCCAGACTATGCCGGAAGTCCTAATACGGCAACCGAATATCCCCGTCTGCGTAAGATTGATGTAAAGAAAGACGAGAAAACAATAAAACAAGAAGTACCTTACCAGACTTCTGGAAAAATTGCCAACGACAATGTTCTTGCTTTCAACATCTGGCAGCAGATGCTTTCAACCAAAAACAATAGCAACATGCTCTACATCTATGATGTAGTAAATCAAGGACGCGAAGTGCTCGGCACTTATTTCTATTGTCTGCGCAATGACTTTTCACAAGCCTGCTATGCCCGTGACATAAAGATGGCAGAGCAAAAAGCTCAGGAGATGCTTGAAACTCTCGATGACCTTGATATGGTGCTCGGCCTGCACGATGACTTCTCGTTCAACAAATGGGTAAACGATGCACGCTCATGGGGTCAGACTCCTGAAGAAAAGGAATATTTCGAAGTCAACTCTCGCACCCTGCTCACCACATGGGGTTTCAAAGGCCACTCGCTGCGCGACTACGCCCGTCGCACTTGGCACGGACTGGTGTCGCATTTCTACAAACACCGTTGGGAAATCTTCATCAACCACTCACTTACTGCCGCCAGGCAAGGTGTCAACGTTGACGAAAAGAACCTGCGTGAAGATATCTTCCAGTTTGAATGGAACTTCACCCAAAAATTATCTGACGCAGACCTGACAGAAACCCATGCCAATGGCAGCCCAATCAGCGTGCTGCGCAACATGGCCATCAAATACGCCCCACTTGTGCAAGCCCAAGCTGACAAGAACTCTGCCAATACCGGCACCGAAAAGAGAAACAGGGTAACTCCTCACGATTTCTATTAAGAGAGAGAATTCAAACCTACAAAAACTTCCTATACAATGAAAAAGTCATTATTTTTCACGCTGGCTGCCAGCGCAATGCTCCTTGTCTCTTGTTCCAAAGAGCCTGTGGCACAACTAACGAAATCAGGGCTTAACCCCGCAGATTTCAAGACCGACTCTACCGCACTTTACGTTCTGACCAACAAGAACGGAATGGAGGTATGTATCACCAATTACGGAGGCCGAATTGTCAGCATCATGGTGCCAGACAAATCCGACTCTTTGCGTGACGTTGTGCTTGGGTTTGACAATGTTGCCAGCTATCTGCCCGAAAACAACAAGACAGACTTCGGGGCCTCCATTGGTCGCTATGCAAATCGCATAGACCACGGCAGGTTCACCTTGGGAGACTCAACATACCAACTTACCATCAACAACGGGGTCCACTCGCTGCATGGTGGCACCACAGGCTGGCAATATCGCACCTACAAGGCCAACCAAACAAGTGACAACTCTCTTGAGCTAACCCTTACCTCACCTGATGGCGACAACGGATATCCCGGCACTGTAGAAGCCAAAGTTGTATATACCCTTACTGACGACAACGCCATCGACATTAAGACCTCTGCCACAACAGACAAGCCGACAGTTGTCAATATGACAAACCATGCATATTTCAATCTCAACGCTGATGCTACAATTCCAATCACCAACAACATCCTTTATGTCAACGCTGACGAATATACACCGGTAGACAGCACCTTTATGACTTCTGGAGAAATAGCACCTGTAGCCAACACTCCGTTTGACTTCAACACCCCTACCGAAATCGGGGCACGTATCAACGAGGATAACGAGCAGTTGCACAACGGAAACGGATATGACCACAATTGGGTTCTCAAAGGAGGCTGCGACATCCAACGCCTTGCTGCAAGCGTAGAGTCCCCCATTACGGGAATCAAACTTGAGGTATATACCGACAAGCCCGGATTGCAGGTTTACGTTGGCAACTTCCTTGATGGCACTGTTACGGGAAAGAAAGGCATTGCTTATCAGCAACGCACAGCAATCTGCCTTGAACCACAGGTCTACCCTGATTCTCCCAACAAAAAAGACCTCAAAGGATGGTATGACCCGACCATTACGCCCGACAAGCCATACTCCCATCACTTTATATACAAATTCAGCGTAGCCAAATAGGGACACTGTTATAATCCCCATAATGCAAATTCACTGCCCGAAAGGTTCTTTATGTTCAAAAAGAAGCCTTTCGGGCTTTTTCTTTCCTACAAAGACCACTTCGGTTGCGGCACGAAGCTGTATTATTCATTAATTTTGCAACTCGGTTGCACGAATAAAGCCATAACTTTGCAAAACCAAACAACAATATCAAATGGAAATAGTATACAAATTCTTTTTCAGTTTTGCCGCCACACTATGTGAGATGGCACCATTTCTTCTTATAGGTTTCGGTTTTGCAGGGTTGCTTTACGCTTTTCTTCCACAAAACACCATCCACCGATATTTTGGAGGTAGCCCACTTGGTTCTGCCACACGTGCAGCACTGTTAGGGGTTCCTCTTCCGCTATGCTCATGCGGAATTATACCAACCAGCATGGCCTTCTACAAAAACGGAGCCTCCAAAGGAAGTACAGTCTCGCTGTTAATCGCCACCCCCCAGACAGGGGTAGACTCCATACTTGCCACCTATAGCATGATGGGGCTTCCGTTTGCCATCATGCGACCTATCGTAGCATTCATAACAGGTATCGTCGGGGGCTGGATTGAGGGAATCAGAGAACAAAAAGAGGACGGCAACACTTCTGGCAGCATTGAAATTGACAACAACGAGAACTACTTCAACAAAGACAACAATATCAAAGGCGGCTTTGTTGACAAATTTATGATAGCATTGAAATACGGCTTCCACGACTTTCTTGGCGACATTGCCAAATGGTTATTGGTAGGTCTGGTTCTTGCCGCTGCCATATCTGCCCTTATTCCGAAAGACTTCATTGCAAGCCTCAACCTGCCACCTATCATACAGATGTTATTGGTGCTGATAATCGCCATTCCACTTTATGTTTGCGCCACAGGCAGCATTCCACTTGCAGCATCATTCATTGCTGTAGGAATGAATCCCGGAGCGGCCTTTGTGTTTCTTATGGCAGCCCCTGCCACAAATGCCGCAACGATAACCGTGCTTAACAAGATTCTTGGAAAGAAAACCCTCATAACATATCTTACATCTATCATTATAGGTGCTGTCGCGGGTGGTCTGCTCATAACCTACATACTGCCACCAGAATGGTTTGCATACTGCTCACCCATTCATTGCCACAACTGCATCGAAGCAGAGCAGTTGGGGCCAGTCTCAACCATCAGCGGCATTCTGCTGGCCACATTGATTGCCTTTGCATTCATAAACAAGTATATACAATCAAGAAAAATACACAAGAAGATGAGAGACAACATGCAAACGCAGCAGACTGCGACATTCAAGGTTGACAACATGACATGCAGCCACTGCAAAGCAACTGTAGAAAAGGTATCCCTGAACGTGGCCGGCATAGAAACAGCCATTGTCGACCTGCAATCAAAAACACTTACCGTATGCGGAACATCGTTTGATCCACAGAAAGTGATAAAAGCTATTGAAGCCGCAGGCTACATCATCCACAAGGCCTGATTTCTCTGAAACACATCTGGCCACCAACACCACAAACACACATATATATAATCATGAACATTGCAGTCCTTGCTTCTGGCGGAGTAGACAGTGCCGTTGCCACACACCTGATATGTGAACAGGGGTATAAACCCACCCTCTTCTACATTATTATAGGAGCAAAAAAAGATAGCGAGTTTTCGTGCACGATGGAAGAAGATCTCGAGATGGTAAACATGCTGGCCCGCCAATATGGTCTAAAGGTTGAAACTGTAGACCTTCACAAGGACTATTGGGACAACGTTATAGATTATCTCATTGACCGCGTGCGAAAAGGCCTCACTCCTAACCCAGACGTGATGTGCAACAGCCTTATAAAGTTTGGGTGCTTCTACGACAAGGTAGGACGCAGTTTTGACATGACCGTGACCGGACATTATGCATCCACTGTCATAAAGGACGGAATCAAATATCTTGCCACCACCCCCGACCCCGTTAAAGACCAGACAGACTTTCTGTGCCAGATAACACCCGAGCAACTACGGGTGCTTCATTTTCCCATCGGCCACATGCAGAAACACGAAGTACGCACCATCGCCGACCGGTTTAACCTGGCACCCGCACACCGCAAAGACAGTCAGGGGATATGCTTTCTCGGCAACACCACCTACAGCTCACTCCTTGAACACTATCTCGGAAACAAACAAGGCGACATCGTGGAATGGGAAACTGGCAAAGTGCTCGGACAACATCAAGGATACTGGTACTTCACACTTGGCCAGCGCAAGGGGCTGAGACTTGGTGGGGGGCCATGGTTTGTTGTCAACAAAGACATTGACAACAACATTGTCTTCGTCACCCGACAAATTGAAAACCCGTCGCAGCTTTGCAATGCTGACAGATTTGCTCTTAGCGACTTCCATACCATAGCAACCCAAAAACTTGACTTTGTCCCCGACCACACCCAGATATTCTTTAAAATACGACATTCGCCAGAATTTGAAACTGGCACATTCAGCTACTCCCCCACCGACAACAAATACATCATTAAAAGCAACCGCAGCATACAAGGCGTAGCTCCGGGACAATTCGCTGTTGTATATCTTCCCTATGATGACGAGCGCAAGATTTGCCTCGGAAGCGGAGAAATAGCAACAAAACTATAGGGCTCAGTCACACGAACTGCCAATTATCCCAATTCGATACTAACGACCGAATTGGGATAATGCTTAGGCTCTATTCCAGCGAAAGCAATTGCTCTACGCAAAAAAAATAATAAAAATTCCTTTTCGTACACCGCCGCTTTTAACGGCCAAAAAATTATAAAATTTTACACGTTTTAGATAAAAACACAATCCAAAACCGACCCATTTTACAAAAACGAGCTACAAAACAAATCTGGTTTTATACTTTTTCCTTGAACATCTGCCCATAGTAAACGCATATTTTTCTATTTTTATGTAATCACATGAAAATATATTACTAACTTTGCACCATAAAACAACCACACAAACTAAATACTATGGCAATAAAAAGATCCCGATTGGAAATGTTGCGCAATCTTTTGCAGTCACACAGGTTTGAAAGTCAGGAGGAAGTCCTCAATGCTTTAAGAGAGCAAGGGTTTAAATTGGCCCAGCCCACATTGTCACGCGATTTAAGAACACTTAAAGTGTCTAAAGTCTGCACCGAGGATGGAGGCTATGCCTATATATTGCCAGACACCGCAGAAACAGAGCAGAAACGCCAAATCGTTCCATACGGTTTCAAAAACGTAGATTTTGCGGGCAATTTTGCTGTAATCAAGACACTTAGTGCCTATGCCAACAGCCTTGCACTGGAAATAGACAATCTTAACATCAAAGAAATCGTAGGCACCGTAGCCGGCGATGACACTATTTTCGTTTTGATGAGAGAAGGAACGGCCAAGAGTGTAATTCTTGATGCTCTAAAACAAATCTTGCCAAATTATGACGAATAGCGAAACTACAGAAAAACACAACCATACATCACAAGGTGTCAGCACCGAGCCAGACGACGGAATCAGAGTTGTCGTGGCAGATGCATCACACGAGAAGTATGTTGACACCATCTTACAAACCATCACAGAGTCAGCCAAAGTGCGCGGTTCTGGCATTGCTTCGAGAACCCACGAATATCTGGCCAAGAAGATGGCAGAGCGCAAGGCAATTATTGCGCTTGACCAAAACGATGAGTTTGCGGGGTTTTGCTACATTGAGAGTTGGGAAGACAAGCATTATGTTGCCAACTCTGGTTTGATTGTGCTGCCAAAATACCGCGGCCACCATCTTGCAACAAGAATCAAGAAGGTAGCCTTTACTCTTAGCAGGCTCAGATGGCCCAACGCAAAACTCTTTGGCCTGACAAGCCAGATTGCCGTGATGCGCATCAACACCATGCTGGGCTATGTTCCAGTCACTTTTGCCCAGCTCACACAAGATGACGCATATTGGGCAGGTTGCGGAACACCCGAGCAGCCACGCTGCATAAACTGCGACGTATTGGCCCGCACGGGTCGCAAGTATTGCGTATGCACAGCAATGCTTTACGACCCCGCCCAACACGTGGGAGAGCCATTGCCCGTCCAACTGCCAGACGACATAGTAAAGATGGCACAAGAAGCGGCAAGAAAAAATCTCAGATAACGCACGCACAAAAAAAACTGATGTAGAGGGAGAGAGGAAACACACATGCGCTAATACACTAATACCTCCTCCCCCCTCTCGCTTTAACTGAAATAAGAATCTAAAAATATATCATTATGGCAAAAAAAGTGGTAGTTGCCTTTAGTGGCGGTCTTGACACAAGCTACACAGTCATGTATCTTGCTAAGGAAAAGAATTACGAAGTATATGCTGCATGCGCCAACACCGGTGGCTTCAGCGCCGAGCAGCTAAAAACCAACGAAGAGAACGCCTATAAACTTGGTGCAAAAAAATATGTCACACTCGACGTTACACAAGAGTACTACGAGAAGTCATTGAAATACATGGTATTCGGCAATGTGTTGCGCAACAACTGCTACCCCATTTCGGTTAGCTCCGAACGTATCTTTCAGGCCTTAGCCATTGCGCGCTATGCCAACGAGATAGGCGCCGACGCAATAGCCCACGGCAGCACGGGAGCAGGCAACGACCAAATTCGTTTTGACATGACATTTCTCGTAATGGCCCCCAATGTAGAGATCATCACCCTTACACGCGACTACAACCTTAGCCGACAAGAAGAGGTTGACTATCTTAACAAGCACGGATACTATGCCGATTTCACAAAACTGAAATACTCCTACAACGTAGGAATATGGGGCACCAGCATCTGTGGCGGCGAAATACTCGACAGCACACAGGGCCTGCCAGAAAGCGCATACCTCAAACACCCCACCAAGCAGGGCACAGAACAACTCAAACTCGGATTTGAGAAGGGCGAGCTATGCTCTGTAAACGGCACACACTATGACGACAAAATCAAAGCCATACAAGCCGTTGAAGAAATCGGAGCAGCCTATGCCATCGGTCGCGACTGCCATGTGGGCGACACCATCATCGGCATAAAAGGCCGTGTGGGGTTTGAAGCTGCAGCCCCAATGCTTATTATCGGGGCTCACCGTTTTCTTGAGAAGTTCACACTCTCCAAGTGGCAGCAATATTGGAAAGACCAGGTAAGCAACTGGTATGGCATGTTCCTCCACGAGAGCCAGTATCTGGAGCCCGTGATGCCCGACATCGAGGCCATGCTCACCTCTTCACAACGCAACGTCACTGGTGAAGTGACCCTCCAACTGCGCCCACTCTCGTTCGAAACAGTAGGAGTAGACTCCCCCAACGACCTTGTCAAAAACAAGCTCGGAGAATATGGCGAAACCGCCAAAGCATGGTCTTCTGACGATGCCAAAGGCTTTATAAAGGTTTCATCAACAGCCCTACGTGCCTACTACTTAGCCCACCCCGACGAAAAGAGGTAACACGGCGCGGCGCGCAGGGGGGGCAACCACCACCCCACCTTTTGACACCCAATTTGCCAACGAGGTATGCTTGCACGCAGGCAGATACTATAGGCAACAAAACAACTGAGAAATGATTAAAGTAGGAATTTTAGGAGCCGCAGGCTATACGGGCGGCGAACTCATAAGACTGCTGTTAAACCACCCAGAGGCAAAAATCGTGTTTGCCAACAGCGAGAGCAATGCCGGCAACAACGTTGCAGACGTCCACGAAGGCCTCGTGGGCGAAACAGACATTAAATTCTGCTCCAACATGCCATTCAACGATGTCGACGTCGTGTTCTTCTGCTTCGGCCACGGCAAGAGTGCAGCCTTCCTCAAGGACCACCACATTCCTGTGGGCGTAAAGATTATCGACTTGGCACAAGACTTCCGCATTGCTGGCTCACACGACTACGTCTACGGACTCCCCGAAACACACAGCCGCGCCATACGCCTCGCCCACCACGTGGCAAACCCCGGGTGCTTCGCCACCTGCATACAGCTGGCCATGTTGCCAGCCCTCAAGGCAGGCATTCTGAGTGGCGACATCCATGTCAACGGTATCACGGGCAGCACGGGGGCGGGCCAGAAACCCGGAGCAACAACCCACTTCTCATGGCGCAACGACAACATCTCGGTCTACAAGACCTTCACCCACCAGCACCTTCTGGAAATTAACCAGACGGTGCAGGAGCTCTGCCCTCACTACAACGGCCGAGTGCTGTTCATTCCCCAACGCGGCTGCTTCGCGCGCGGCATCTATGTCACCGCCTATGCCACTTGCAGCCAAACCATCGAGGAAGCCACGGCAATCTACTCTGACTACTACAAGGACGCAGCCTTCACACACTTCGTCACAAAGAGTCCAGACCTGAAGCAAGTGGTCAACACCAACAAGGCCCTTGTCTACATAGAGAAACACGACGACCAACTGCTCATGATTTCGTGCATCGACAACCTCCTCAAGGGAGCCGTGGGGCAAGCCGTGCAAAACATGAACCTCATGTTTGGTATTGACGAGAAATCGGGGCTGACCCTTAAGGCCTCGGCCTTTTAAAAAAAAGAAAAAAAACTATGACACTATTCGACGTATACCCCCTCTTTGACATTGCCATAGACCACGGCAAGGGGTGCCGTGTGTGGGACACTGATGGCAACGAATATCTCGACCTCTACGGAGGCCACGCCGTGATCAGCGTGGGCCACTGCCACCCCCACTATGTTGAGGCCATGACGCAGCAGCTCGGCAAACTCGGCTTCTACAGCAACTCCGTCATCAACCCCCTGCAAAGGGAGTTTGCCGCACGCCTTGGCAAGGCATGCGGATATGACGACTATCAGCTGTTTCTCGTCAACTCGGGGGCCGAAGCCAACGAAAACGCCCTGAAGCTGGCCTCGTTCCACAACGGGCGCACACGCATTCTCTCCCTTGAGAAGGCCTTCCACGGGCGCACCTCGCTTGCCGTAGAGGCCACGGCCAACCCCAAATATATTGCCCCTGTCAATGCCAACAACCACGTAACCTATCTGCCTCTCAATAACCTGCAGGCTTGGAAGGCAGAGATTGAGAAGGGCGATGTCTGTGCCGTTATCATAGAGTGCATACAGGGAGTAGGCGGCATACGCCTTGCCTCGGCCGACTTCATGCAGGGGCTTCGTGAGCTCTGCACCAAGCACAACACCGTTCTCATCTGCGACGAGATACAGTGCGGATATGGGCGCAGCGGAAAGTTTTTTGCCCACCAGTGGCTCGGCGTAAGGCCCGACCTCATCACCGTGGCCAAAGGCATTGCCAATGGGTTCCCCATGTCGGGCGTGCTCATCTCGCCCCAGTTCAAGCCCGTCTACGGACAGCTTGGCACCACCTTTGGAGGCAACCACTTGGCCTGTGCTGGGGCGCTCGCC
>USTH01000033.1 GCA_900557555.1 uncultured Prevotellaceae bacterium
CCATTTGAAGAACAGCTCTATCTGCCATCTGTTCTTGTAAAGGTTGGCGATTTCAGGAGCTGTTAGATGAAAAGCATTTGTCAGGAAGGCAAACTCCCTACCTTGTTCTTCATCATAGAATTTGACGATTCTGAGTTTCTCCGGATACTTCCTGTATGAATTGTATTCAGTGAATTCAATCTCAGCATCTGTCAATATATTCTTTGGCAATCTGCGCCTCCATTTACAGCATTTGTATTGCAGATTCTTCTTGGCTCGCACAACAAAGAACGATTCATGCTGATGTATTTTGAAAAGTTCCTTGAATGCATTGTATCCACGGTCAAACACATAGTAAGATCCTGATTCATAAGGAATTTCCTTCATAGCCTTTGAGTCATGAACTGATGCTGTAGAGATGTGGAAGAAAGCTGGAACTTGGGATTCGAGGTCATATAGCACATGTGCTTTTACTCCTCCCTTCTTCTTACGGAACTTTGCCCACCAGAAGACCGACAAACACAATGGAATGGTAGTTGAGTCGAAAGCATACACATTGCCTTTCAACTTGAAGATATCCGTCACACGTTTCTTTCTGGCTTGCTCCATCATATAGAAAGCAAAGTCTTCAAAGATACGATAGTCACGATTCTAATTGGCAGAAGCAAATGTCGTTTTCGCAATAGGCTTACGCCCTAACCCAAGATGGTATTGCTTTGCTCTATGTGCTTCAAAAGCAACAATCAAATCTCGCAAACTCTCTCGATTACTCAGTTGACCAAACATCATTGCAAGCAACTGATTCCAACATGTGAAATGCTTCACATAGCGGTTTCCATCATACTTGTCAACCAAATGGCGAAACTTGTTATTGTCGAGAAATTCTATCAATTGGGCGAAAACGTATTTGTCTTTGTTCATCGTGCAGTATTATAGATAACTGCAAAAGTACAAATTCAAATCGTCGCACCCTTAAAATCTCTTGCAAAAGACTGTATTTCAATTAATTCAAAGAGCGATTAGTCCACTTTAACGGGACAGTAGTGTATGGAAGTATAAATCCAAAACGGTCATTAGGTCGCAAATGACATTTTTTTGTTACTTCTTATTGCCATTTGTTTTTTATAAGGCATCTGCAGCTTGTTTTTAGCTCAAAACAGCCTGCTATTATTCGCTAAAAGGACAAGCACCATCTGCTCTCCTAAAAAATCAAAATACAATAGGCCCTAACGACCGAATTGGGATAAAACCATACATATATAGTAAGGTGTATTTATCCTCTATTGATTCGTTCCACCAATTCATCTGGTGTAAGTATCTCCATTTTTGAGAAGCCGAACCACTTCTTGCCCAAGTCCTTTATGGATGCTCCTATGTGATAGACATCATCGTCTATACAAAGGAAGCGGTCATGTGATAAACGAAATGTTTCAACACCAATCGGTGCATATTGGGCATTATGGCGGTCTATGTCAAGTTGTAATTGACGGTTTATCTGCTGAGTGAAGATGATTGCAGACACGCCTTCTTCTCTTTTATCAAGCAATGTCAATACAGTCTCATCAACATAGTTGTCAATAAGGATAATACGTTTCTTTGCACTCTTAATCAAGTCGGACACGAAAGTATAGGCGTCATAAACTTGCCCATTGTAGAACACGCCTTGCTTCGGTTTTACATTGCCCTCATCCAATCTTCGGAATACTTCTTCTATACGTTTGTCGAATTCTTGCTGATGTTGCTGCATTTCCAGTTGATGGTACTCCATTGTTGAAAGACGTTGGAAAACTTCTGCATTTGTCACCATGAAACGTCTCATTGCAACAAATGCATCCATAATACGTATGCTTACACGAATAGCCGTTTCACTTCTGAGAACGGTAGAGAGCATTGCTACTCCCTGTTCTGTAAAAGCATATGAGCGAACTGTTGAGTGCTTCAAACTATTGAACCGGTCGCAATTTGCGACCAGTTCAGCCATTTCCTCCTTAGTCAGTTGAAAACGGAAACGCTCAGGGAAACGTTCTATATTACGTTTTACAGCCTCGTTTAATCTTTTAGTTTCCACTCCGTAAAGTTCAGCCAAGTCTCTATCTATCATAATTTGATTTCCACGAATAGACATTATTCGACTTTCTACAGGAGTGGTAAATACGACTTCATCATTTTGTAACTGGTCACAATTTGCGACCAGTTCTCCTTTATCTTGATGTTCTATATTATCTGTCACATTTATATTCATTTTCAAAATCACAAATTATGATCTTAAACGTATTGTTGTTATATTGCGTACAAAGGTAGTGCTTTTAGTCTTTAAACTACTATTGCACAAAACCTTTCTTTGAAAAGAACGTAAAATCAATAATTTTATTGCGGTGATTGTACTTTTAGTAATCGCTTCACTCGTTGTACGGAACTTACCCCTTTACCACTCAACTTCGCTACATCCCTAAAGGAATACCCCTTGGGGAGCAAACTAATAACTTCCCTATATTCGGTTCTTATCTGTTCTTCCGTTTTCGTTTTTACAGAACCGACCTTGCGTCCGAGTTTTCCACCTTTCTCTATATACCGCTTCCCTCCTGACAGCAATCGGAATGAGATATTGTCGCGTTCCAATTGCGCACAGGTCGAAAGCGTGACTATCATTATAGGAGCAAAGAGGGACGGATGTCCTTCTTCGTCCAATAATGTAAGTTGTTCCTTTTGTATGTAGAGTTTGATGTGTATGGATAGCAAGAGAAATTTTATAAATACACGAAGAGGAGAATAAATAAGTTGAGAGATACAATATTCATTATTAATCCACGTTTTTTATAATAACGAAAAATAAATCATGATCGGCGCAATAATAGGAGATATTGTAGGTAGTATCTACGAATTCGACAATATCAAAACAAAAGCATTCCCCTTCTTTTCAAAAGAAAAGGTGTTTACAGATGATAGTATTCTCACGTTGGCTACTGCAGAGTGGATGCTTCGTGGAGGCAATCCTGCAGACTATTATCTTAAATATGCACAAACTTACCCCTACCCAATGGGCAGTTATGGATCTATGTTCATTAACTGGATTCATCTTGCATCCCGTGGAATTATTAAGCCGTATAATAGTTGCGGAAATGGTAGTGCAATGAGAGTTGCTCCTGTGGGATGGGGCTTCAACACTTTGGAAGAAACGCTTTCAGCCGCAAAACGTTCTGCAGAATGCACACATAATCACCCAGAAGGAATTAAAGGGGCGCAAGCTACAGCCATGTGTATATTCATGGCGCGCCAAGGTTCTTCTATTGCTGACATTCGTCAGACTGTAAGCAATAGATTCAACTATGACTTATCATTGACCGTGGATGAAATTCGCCCTCGCTATTCATGGCACGGATTGGATGGGGTGATTGATGGTGGCACATGCCAAGGCAGTGTACCGCAAGCGATTACCTGTGCCCTTGAAGCTGTTGATTTTGAGGATGCGGTACGCAATGCCATCAGCATTGGCGGCGACTCCGACACTATTGGATGTATCACAGGTGGTATCGCTGAAGCTTTGTTTGGAATCCCAGAGAACATTCGACAACAAGGTATGGAATATTTAGCAAAAGAGTTGGTACTCGTAGTGGAAGAGTTCGAAACTATGTATGTCAAATCAAAGACCCAAACGCACGTCCCAACGCTGTGATGAAAAGACGGACAGTTGCCCAGTTTACCTTTAGAGGCAACTTGACGAGAAAAATCCACATTGTCATTGTACGTTGGTACCAGTAGACCTCGTGAAGAATGCATTTAACGGAAAAGTGTATTCACACAACGGGATAGATTTTTTATAATGTCATAATCGTTCTACTTTTATCTGTTACCACTTTTTAGAGTGGTAGGTTACCATCTTTATTGACGGCATATGATTTAACCTATGGTTACTTTAGTGTTCCGTGACAGACTATCCGAAGAACTATCATTGTTCTCATTTTGAACGTCAATATTGTGGTAAAATGAATTCTTCCATTAAAAAAGGAATGACACCAACATACATTATGCCATCGTCATCCGTCCACAATTTGGAGTTGCCATCAAGAATTACCATTTTTTTAAAGAAATCCCCAGAGTTCTTTAGAGAAAATGTTTCTTGGTTCTTTTTTTCAACAGTATCTACATTCAATGCAGATTGGATGTAAATCTTTTCACGTCCTGTATTGACGATGAAATCAATCTCATATTGTGACTGTTTCTTCTTGCCATCAATAACACGTGTCTGTTCTACGACTCCAACATCGACGCGATATCCTCTACGTATTAGTTCTATATAAATAAGGTTCTCCATTAAATGAGACTTTTCTTGTTGACGGAAATTCAGTTTCGCATTTCTTAATCCCATATCAATGGAATAATACTTCTGAGTGTTGTCGAAGTATTTCTTTCCTTTAATGTCATACCGTTTGGCACCCAAGAACAAATAAGCATCTTCAAGATAGTTGATATAATTCTTGATAGTATGGTCAGATGTCTTGCGCTTCATCAAAGAACCGGCTGTATTGGCCAAATTATGGGTATTGGTTAGTGAGCCTACTGCAGAATAAAGCGAATCAATAAGAGCGTCCAACACTTCATCATCCTTTAAATTATACCTTTCAACAATATCTTTAATGTACACATTTTTGTGAAGGTCGTAAAGGTATTTCTGTTTTTCAGACTCACTTTGTTCCAAGACTGCTGACGGCATTCCCCCATAGGTTAAATACTCTTCAAGTGCATCTGCTTTTTCAAGGCCAGACACTTCATAATATTCTTTGAAGGAAAGTGGATACACTTTTATTTCTGACCCTCTATCACGAAAATTCGTCACAATATCAGAAGACAGCATTTTAGAATTTGAACCAGTAACATATATGTCCAAATTCTTCCGTGCCATAAGGCCATTCAGAATGTCATAGAACGTTGTGTAAAGCATATCCTTGTCGTCCTCAGATACAAGGCTTTCGTCTATATCAGTGTTTTTTACTTTTACAGACAATTGTATCTCATCGATAAAAACATAATATCGTTTTTCTTCGTCATATGCTTTATCCATGATGTATTCATAAAGCGCATTCGGATTTCTGTACTTTATGTTCGCTTTTCTATCTAATGCGACTTCTATGAAACAATCTTCAGAAACACCCTCTTTCTTCAGATAATCTTTATATAATGTCGACAACAGAAAAGATTTACCACAGCGTCTGATGCCAGTGATTATCTTTACCTTTCCATTCCAACGCTTACTTATCAAAGCTTCGATGTATTTATTTCTTTGGATAACCATGCATTACTCATATCACTGCAATATAAGTCGCACTATTCGACCTTTTTTGCAGTGCAAAGTTATGGAAATTAATTTTATTAATCAAATTCAAGGCAACTTTATTGCTATTTACGGGTTAATAATCAAGACAAAATGTGTTGCTTAAAATACATGACACTGCAAAAACAGCCGCACGTACGGCTGTTTTTGCAGTATACATTAAACACAATAATATTTCCTTCTGTGTGGTCCAAACTGTTTTAGCACCGTGTCAGTATAGAGGTCTACCACTATCTGAAAGATACCGACTCGTAGTGCCCTTTCCTCGTATTGATGCCCGGCAACGATGGCGTTGCTCTTTAGTCAGCTTGTCCATTGGCTATTTACCTGCCGCCCCATCTCATTCTTGGCAGCGGTGCATCAGTGATGAATCACTGCTTTTATTCGGATGTTATGCATGGCATTTATACTTTACATTTTTCTCCCCTCTATGCCAGCCAACAGCACAAGGAGAAAAAAAACAACAGATAGACTCGAAAAAAAAAGTTGTTTTTTCGTGCATGTCGCAGAACCACGATATCTTTGCAGATGAGAAATCTACAACCTAATTAGCAACATGAAGAAAATCTTTCTATTCTTATTATCAGCAGCTCTTCTGACCGGATGCTCGTCAGAAGACGGAGGTTCTGCAGGCAATGGTAGCGGCACAAAATTTACCCCACAAACTCAAGTTTATGTCAACAGCCAAATGTTGACAAATTATTCTGACTTTAACTTTGCGAAGTCAAGTTCTTATGCCGGCCAAAGTGCCACAGCATACTATTTCATTCGCATAGACGGTCGTATTCCAGGTATGGGGTCGTGTTCGCCAAAACTCTACTTCCCACGCTACACAACCAACACCAATGTTGGATCTGTGTTCGCAGATGGCAACAGAGGTTCCATAAAACTCGATTATCCTTATTGGAACTCCCTCGACTACAACACGACTCACATCGGCAAATACATCTATGACACCTCGGGAAAGAAAGTGCTTGAAACACTTAACGAGGTTCCCTCGCTTGAAGACATGATTGCCGCAAATCTTGACAACAGTGTTGACTTCTCTAAAATAGATAAAGAGGGACTTAAAATCATTTGGTATGTTACTAAATTCGAATACGGCAACTGGCATGTAGACGGAGTTCTAACCTTCGAATCTACAGATGACATCACCGATGTACCAGGAGTAGACGAAGACAACCGTCTTGAAAACGAGAATAACAAGCCCTCTCTCTCCGAAGGTGGCAATATTGAAGTTGACATACATCAACAGGAGCATAACACTTGGCAAGAGGTGAAGACCTCCATCCATATACGCGACCTCGTGGAAAGCGTAACAGTGGAAATTCCTATTGGCAGTCAATATATCGCCGAGGCCGACGACTTTGCTTTGCGTACCTATGACCTCGAACTTGAGAGCAAAGTATACATCAACGGCTCCGAATATATTCTTGACAGCACCAACCCCGTGAAGATAACCATATCACACGAGGCAGACAAGGTAGTCATAACTGCACGATGCACCGATAAGGCTTATCTCCAAGCCCTGCGTAAAGAGTATGGAGACGGCGTGACAATCGAGGTTCATACATACCAAAAAGACCTCACAAAAGCCGAAGCATGGGCAAAAATAAAGCAGTCCAAAGTCACCGTTCTACCTTCCAGCTACAAAGGCTTGATATTCAAGGGCGCCACAAGTGCGTTCTTTGATAACTAACAGAAAGCGAACAAGTATAACAATCGGCCTTCTCAACAGAAACAAAAAAGGCAAAAGAAAACTACCGAGTGCCGAAGCCCTATGATATACGGTTTCGGCACTCTTTTTTATATAATTACGATGTCGGCACTCCATGACAATGGATTTTTTTGTTTATATTTGTACATTATACTTTCTTGACAGAAACTACAGACCATGAAACACATTCTCCTAACAGTACTTGCCACGATAGCCACTGCTACAATGCATGCACAAAACACCATCTGGTTTTCAGAACCCACCACTCTTGAAGGACGTGCCATATGGTACGGCGGACACCCAGAACGCTACAGCAAATCCAGCAAGCCCATAAACGCTGGCGATGCGGCTCAGAACAGCGACCACGAATGGGAATACCGTTCACTGCCTCTGGGAAACGGCAGCATAGGGTGCAATGTCATGGGGTCGGTCAGTGTTGAACGTTACACACTTAACGAGAAAACGCTATGGCGAGGAGGTCCCAATACAGCCAAGGGACCACAAGACTATTGGGACCAAAACAAACAGTCTGCCCACCTGCTTAAAGAAATACGACAGGCATTTGCTGACAACGATTGGAACAAGGCCGCAAACCTGACCGCAAGTAACTTCAACAGCAATGTGCCATACGAAGCCACCGGAGAACCGCAATTTCGCTTCGGTTCGTTTACCACTATGGGCGAGTTGTGCATTGCCACAGGCATTGACGAAAAGACGGTGAGCGACTACCGCAGGACCCTGTCCCTTGATTCCGCACTTGCAACGGTCTCTTTCTGCAGCGACGGTGTCTGCTATGTGCGGAATACGTTTATTTCTTATCCCGCCAATACTATGGCCATACGCTTCAAGGCATCTGCAAAAGGCAGGCAAAACCTTGTCGTTGACTACACGCCCAACCCCGTCAGCGAACCGCTGCACATGTCGTGTGAGAACAATTCTTTTACCTACGTGGGAGAACTTGACAACAACCACATGAAGTACGCCGTACGCATTACGGTACTGCCCAAAGGCGGCATTCTATCAACGGCCAACAACAAAATACACATCAATGGAGCTGACGAGGTGGTCATACTGCTCACCGCTGACACTGACTACTGCCCAAACTATGACCCCGACTTCTCTGACCCTAAAGCATACGTGGGAACTGACCCCGTTCAAACAACAAGCAAATGGATGAGCAATGCAGTAAAAAAAGGATATGGAAAACTCTTTAACGAGCACTACAAAGACTACGCCTCATTATTCAACCGTGTAAGTTTCAAACTTGACAGCTCTTCGTCTGACAAGCCCACCAACGAACGTCTTGCCGACTATCGCAAGGGGCATCACGACCAGGGATTAGAAACTCTCTATTACCAATTCGGACGCTATCTGCTCATAGCTTCTTCGCGCCCCGGCAACCTGCCCGCTAATCTGCAAGGTATATGGCACAACAACGTTGACGGCCCGTGGCGAGTGGACTACCACAACAACATAAACCTGCAGATGAACTACTGGCCTGCCCTTCCAACCAACCTAACAGAGTGCGCCGAACCTCTTACAGACTTCATACGCACACTACAGAAGCCAGGAGAGCGAACAGCCAAAGCCTACTGGGGAGCACGAGGTTGGGCAGCAAGTATTTCTGCCAACATTTTTGGATTTACAGGACCTTTGGAGGGGGCGGACATGTCATGGAACTACAACCCCATGGCCGCCTCATGGCTTGCCACACACCTCTGGGACTATTATGACTACACTCGCGACACCGACTTTCTGCGCACCACAGCTTACCCCTTGATGAAAGGCTGCGCTTTGTTCTGCGAAGACTTTCTATGGCACAAACCCGACGGAACTCTTACGGCAGCCCCTTCCACATCGCCTGAACACGGCCCTGTTGACGAGGGTACCACATTTACCCATGCTGTAATAAGGGAGATCCTGCTCGACTGCATCGAAGCGGCAAAGGTATTAAACACGGACTCCGACAAAATAAAGGACTGGCAAGACGTCCTTCTCCGCCTGATGCCTTATAAAATCGGGCGCTACGGCCAATTAATGGAGTGGAGTCGTGATATTGATGACCCCAACGACCATCACAGACACGTCAACCATCTGTTCGGACTACATCCCGGACATACCATTTCACCACTCACCACACCCGAACTGGCACAAGCCACACGCATTGTGTTGGAACACAGAGGCGACGGTGCCACAGGATGGAGCATGGGGTGGAAACTAAATCAATGGGCACGCCTTCACGATGGAAACCGGTCCTACATTCTCTACGGCAACCTCTTGAAAAACGGAACGGCAGACAATCTCTGGGACATACACCCTCCTTTTCAGATTGACGGCAATCTCGGAGGAACAGCTGGCGTAACAGAGATGTTGCTGCAAAGCCACGCCAGATATATAGACCTGCTACCATCTCTTCCTGACGCATGGAGCAACGGAAGTATTACCGGACTGAGAGCACGAGGAAACTTCGGAGTGGATATCAAGTGGAGCAACGGCAAACTCACCGAAGCACGCATCACATCAGGCTCCGGAGAAGATTGTCGCATAAGGTACGGAAACCAGACTATCACATTTCCTACCAAACGCAACAAGAGCTATACCATCATTCTAAAGGATGGCAACCTGACCACCGTGAAATAATTTTGCTTCCAGAAGAAACGTCCAACTACAATCTTACCTTGCGAAACATCATTCGCAACGGCATAAGTATGCATGCACTCAACAACAGGCAGACCAACACCAATACCGCCACAGTCAACGCCACACCAGCAAATCCGCACTCACGCCACAGCCAACTGCCCAAGGCATTACGGAAATAAACAAGATTAGGCGAACTTTGGAGCAGGTAAACACCAAGTACATAGGGTGCCACTACAACGACGTTCCACTTTATAGGCCGAAGTTTCACAAACAAGGCAAACAATGCCATAGACTCTGCTATCACGAGAGGACTGTTATAGTTCCACGCCTTGCAATTATGTCCAGGCACCCAACTATGTGTATCAAGAAGAAACCACAGAACCATTCCGCCCACACACAAAACTATGATTGCCCACGGCCATCTGTAGAATGGCCTGCATAGCCCATCCTGTGGAAAGAGCCTCATATAGCGGGCAAGCAGATAGAGCATAATGAAATTAAAGACATTGTAGCCGCTGGCATTGACAAAGCCCCAGCCAAAGCCAAAAACAAAAGTCAGCACGGCAAAGGCCAGTAACACAATCCCGAACTCTCTCTGGCGGATATTTTTCAGACCAAGTTCAAGCAATGGGGCCACCAATACAAGCATAAGATAATGGGTTATAAACCACCAGTTTGTGAACTTCACACTCTGGCACAGACGCTCCAAAGAAAAATTACCATCAACATGGGCAATCGGCCAATGACCATAAAGGCACAAAGACAAAACCAAAGCAACAACGCCAAACACGCCACACTCTACAACCAGACGCACGAAAGGGCGCCATATACGGTGAATGCCAAACCAGCCTGAAATCATCACAAACAAGTTGACGCCTGTCACCACAACAGAATTTGCCACAACACATGTCACTCCCTTTGTGTCAGCCACAAACGGACTGAGATATCCGCAGCCGTCAATGCCGAACAACAACACATGATGTGTCACCACAAAGACAATGGCACATATCCTTAACGATTCAAATCTCGGGTCTCTGCCGTTACTCATTGGCGGTTACCGATGTGGGCACTCCGCCTACAGGCGACGCCGCAGGTTCTGCACTATTTTCTTCTGCCTCTCCGGTAACGGCTTTAGTTGTGTCATTGCTAACCCAAGTAGTGATACCACACTGGTAGCAACTCTTTGATATTCCTCTGTTGTCCGGGAACTTGGTTCTGTAACGTTTATAATGCGAATCCCCCAACACCATTTGCAGGAACTTACCCCATATAGGCAGCGACACGGTGGAGCCAGATCCATAAGGGTGAATATCACGGTATTCCCCACCTACCCATACGCCTCCTACAAGATTAGGTATAACACCCACGTAAAGAGCATCGGCACTTTCGTTGGTTGTACCAGTCTTACCACCGAAGTCTGTGTCTTTCATATACCGCGAAACATAGTTGCTGAGCGAATGAGATGTTCCCTCCAAGCCTGCCTTGAGCAACTGTTGCATAAGGAAAGCAGCACGCGTTGATATAATCTGCTGACGAGGTTCCTCGTCCTCACTATATATCACTTTTCCGTTACGGTCTACAACCTTGGTAATGATGATAGGCTTGCGGGCAAAGCCGTTAGCGCACACCACGGCATAGGCATTAACCAAATCGCGCAATCTTGTTGACGAAGAACCAAGCGTAAGGTTCTGACAGTCGTTGTATAGAGGATCATTGATGCCACACTTGCGGGCCAGACGTATCACGTTTCTTACTCCCACCTGATCGCACAGATTTATCGCTGCACCATTTTTACTATACTTGAAGGCAGACCGGAGATACATGTTTGCGCCAGATTCGCGCGATTTTAGCAGCGTGACACTCTCTGGCGCCTTGTCTATTATGCGGTCGCATGGACTCCAACCCTGTTCCATTGCAGCCATATAGACCAGCCCCTTGAATGTTGACCCTGTCTGGTGACGCGCCACCACATTGTCGTGATTCCACGTCTTGAAATTTAAGTTACCCACCCACGCCTTGACATGATGGGTGCTGGGTTCTATTACCACAAATCCTGCCTGAAGAAATCCCAACATGGTGCGTATGGAGTCACGCACAGACATCACTCTTGTCTCGGGCCCCGTATATGGATTGTTGATTGTTACTTCGTGTGTGCGGTTAAGCTCCACGTCAAGAAAATGTCTTAGCGAATCGGCATCGTCTTTCACTTCATTGTAGCGAGGCATTGAGCGTATCACCGTTTGTACATAGCGTTCTGCCACATCTGTTCGAAGGCGGAAATTGCGTTGCAGCATTTTCATCTGCGCAAGCACAGCCTTCTCGGCATAATGCTGCATACGGCTGTCAATGGTAGTGTAGATGCGAAGGCCATCACCGTAAAGGTCTACAGAACCAAGGCCTTTGTCCTCAAACTTGTCGTTGAGAAGACGGGCTATTTCCTGACGCAGATAAGGTGCCGAACCGTCATAGACTTTCTCTATCTTGAACTTGCTGATATCTATAGGCAGTGCGCAGAGTGAGTCATATTGCTCTTGGCTGATATCGTTATGCTTGTACAGATTGTGTAACACCACGTTCCGACGTGCCAACGCTCGGTCATAATTTGTATGGGGATTATATGTCGAGGTTGCCTTGAGCAATCCCACCAATACGGCACACTCCTCTATCTTGAGATTATCTGGAGTTTTTCCAAAATAAGTTTTAGCCGCCGTGCGTATGCCATAGGCATTCGACCCGAAGTCTACCGTATTCACATACATCTCGAGTATTTCCTTCTTGCTGTAAAGCATTTCCAGTTCTGTGGCAAGAATACATTCCTTAGTCTTCATTATAAGCATCCTTAGACCGGGGATATGCCCCAACAGTCCCATGGAGAATTGGGTGCGCACTCTATACAGGTTCTTTGCCAACTGCTGGGTTATGGTAGAAGCACCACGTGGATTGCCCTGCGCCATATCCTTCAACGCCGCCCCAATGCCTTGATAGTCAATACCGTGATGCTCATAGAAACGCTCATCTTCTGTGTCTATCAAGGTACGGAAAAACATGGAGTCTACATCAGCATACTTGACGTTGGAACGGTTTTCTCTGAAAAACCTGCCAAGCACATGCCCATCAGCAGAATATATCACAGAAGCCTCGTTGGTTTCAGGATGCATTATGCTCTCTATGGACGGCATCTTGCCAAAGAGCCACAGCAAATTGACATAAACACCGAAAACATAGAAGAACAGCAGAAAGAAAAAGGTAAGCAATCCATACAGAGCCTTCTTGTACCAAGGCTTGTTCTTAAACAGATTGCGATACCAACGCCAACCCGAAACGGGCAACATGCTCAAGCTCTTGTATGCATAACTGCTCCATTTGCGAATGCGCATAAAGAAAAACATCGCTCCAGACATTTCAACATGTAATTGATTTGAGTGTCAAAAGTACTAATTATTATTTATAGGTAATATATTTACTCTCCACAAAATGTTCTCTGGCATTATTTTTCATTCTTTTTGCAACACATCAGCATTCACTCTGTTACAAAAACTGCTCTCCTTGGCAGGTTATTCCTGACCAAAGCCGTCACCGCCGGAACTAAGAGAGTCCTCGTCAACACATACAATAAAATACCGTTCTGCTTTGGCACTTCCATGCGTTTTTTGTAAGTTTGCCAGCACAAACCGCTCATAGGACATTCCCACTATGTTCCTTCATCTTGGCAACGCTACGGACTTGCCAGAATTTTTTCACCATCATGAAGAAAAAAGCTTTGCAAAAGATTCTATCACTTACAGCATGCTTCATCGTGCTGTGTGTCATCGAAGGCCAACACGGTGCATGTAGCATCAAACGATACGGCAATCCCAACACCGAAGAAACATACCACGCTGCGCCCCGCAAATCAACATCCCAAGCACAGCCAACAAACGTACCCACCCCTCTGATGGCCGCACCAATAGCTAATGAAATAGTATTGGAGCGAGAAGGCTACACTTGCTCCTACAACCCAGACACCAGACAGCCCAATTACGTAAGTTGGGCACTGACACCGTTCAGACTGGACGGAAAGGTGAAACGCACCGACAGTTTTTCTACAGACCCGGATTTGAACGAGCAGCAGCAGTCAAAACTCGAAGACTACAAATTTTCCGGCTACAGCCGAGGGCACATGTGTCCTGCCGCCGATAACAAATGGAGCCTGACAGCCATGGAACAATCATTTTTCTTGTCGAATATCTGTCCGCAAACCCAGACTCTCAACGGTGGAGATTGGGAAGAGCTGGAATCAACATGCAGAACATGGGTAAAATCAGGTTGCACTACATTATACATTGTGTGTGGTCCGTTGTTTGCCGCCCCGCCACACCGCAAACTGCACAAGCGCATCCCTGTGCCCGAGAAGTTCTTCAAGGCAATCATGTGTCTTGACAAAGGAAAGGAAAAGGGCATAGCTTTTGTCTATTCAAACAACACGGAGTCTCATCCGATGGACTATTACGTCTGTACCATCGATTCCGTAGAAAAAATCACAGGCTACAATCTGTTTCAGTCTGTCCCACAACATTTGCAGAACAAGCTTGAGGCATCGGCAAACATAGGGGAATGGCGATAACCGTCACCCTTCTTGGGCGTTATACTCTTCCAGTGCCTTGCGCAACACAACCATCGCCTTGGCAAGATCTTCCTTGTTGAGAACATAGGCCATGCGTACTTCATTGCGCCCTTCCTTAGGGTCTGTATAGAAGCCCGAGCCTGGTGCCATCATAACAGTCTGCCCCTCATATGAGAAGTCGGTAAGACACCAACGGCAGAATTTCTCTGCGTCATCAACCGGCAACTTTACCATAGTATAGAATGCGCCCATCGGCGTAGGACTGTACACACCGTCAATCTTATTCAGCTCGTCAATCAGAAAATTACGGCGCAACAAGTATTCCTCATAAACCTCTGCCATATACTCCTGTGGGGTACTTAATGACGCCTCTGCCACAATTTGACCATACAGGGGAGGACTTAGACGAGCCTGACAGAACTTCATTACAGCATTGCGCACCTCCTTGTTCTTGGTTATAAGAGCACCTATGCGGATACCACACTCGCTGTAACGCTTTGACACCGAGTCTACAAGAATCACATTGTCGTCAATGCCTTCAAGGTGGCAGGCAGAGATGTAAGGTTGCTTGGTGTAGATAAACTCACGGTAAACCTCGTCACTGATAAGATAAAGACCATGTGCCTGCACAAGGTCGCGAATCTGACACATCTCTTTGCGCGTGTACAGATAGCCCGTCGGGTTGTTTGGATTACAAATAAGAATTGCCTTGGTCTTTGGTGTTATTTGTTCTTCAAACGCCTCAACCGAAGGTAGCCGGAAACCGTTTTCAATACTTGTCTTTACAGACTTTACCACGGCTCCCGCACTGATGGCAAAAGCCATATAGTTGGCATAAGATGGGTCAGTAACTATTATCTCGTCACCAGGATTGAGACAAGCCATATAGGCAAACTGTATGGCTTCTGAACCGCCTGCCGTTATAATAATTTCGTCTGGACTAAGGTCAATGCCATATTCGGCATAATAACTTACAAGTTTGGTGCGTAATGACTTATTACCCTGCGAGGGACTATACGAAAGAATTTCCATATTTACGTCCTTCGCCGCTTCCAACGCACATTGTGGTGTCTTTATGTCGGGTTGTCCAATATTGAGATGATATACATGGATTCCGTTACGCTTGGCAGCATCGGCATAAGGTGCCAATTTGCGGATTGGCGAACTCGGCATGTTTTGCGCACGCTCTGAAATTTGGAGGTTCATCGTTCTGCTTGTTGTTATGTTGTTTATGGTATTAGTTTCTCTTTTATTACATATATTGCCTTTGGCAACAGGAAAAGGCCAACGCCTTCTCACAAAATCAAACACAATGCTGACAGTTTGTCCTTGTAGCACGAACTGCAAAGATAAGCATCTTATTTGACAAAATAAGTAAGAAATAAAAATATTTTAACCCAAATCGGTCATTAGGTCGCAAATGACATCTATTTCCTGACTTCGTCATTGCGTACCCCAAAAATTCTCGTCAAAGAGTTTTGCTAT
>USTH01000034.1 GCA_900557555.1 uncultured Prevotellaceae bacterium
CCGATCCCTTTCAATGGTCCGATGGCAGTGGCCGTTCAACCAACTTCAAGGACTGCTCCCTTCTTGACTCCGCCGCGGAGATGCTTCATCATATAGACACCCTCACGAGAGAGGATGCTGCGAACGGTGTCGGTTGGCTGAGCACCTGTCTCAACCCAATAAAGAGCACGGTCAAACTTCAAATCTACTGTGGCTGGATTGGTGTTAGGATTGTAAGTACCAATCTTTTCAGTAAACTTGCCATCACGTGGCGCATTAACGTCGGCTATAACGATGCTGTAGAAAGCATAGTTCTTACGGCCGTTGCGTTGTAATCTGATCTTTGTTGCCATATTTTTTAATAATTAAAGGTTTGAAATGCCGCCAACTCGTGACAGCGACTGCAAAATTACAACTTTTCGGTGACATAGACACCATGTAAGCACATGTTTTTTGGCTTTGAGGAGGAATTGATCATGCTGTACCTTAACAGTACGGTTATTTGCCTCCTTGTCTTGTAATCTCACCGAGCAAGATGTCGACGTTGGCAGGGTTGACACGGCGTTGGAAACTATGGGCAGCTGCCTTGAGGTCTTCGTCTGACATGTTCCACCATTCGGAGGCCAACAACTTGGCGCACACCTCCTCTGGAAAGCGGTATTTGATAACTTTGGCTGGAACTCCGCACACCACCGCATAGGGCGGCACATCTTTTGTGACCACCGCACCTGCACCGACCACAGCGCCAGTGCCTACAGTAACGCCGCTTTTGATCAGCACATTGGTGCCTATCCACACGTCGTTACCAATGATGGTGCGTGGCAGATTGTCGGTATTGTCGGCTACGTCACAGTCTATCCATGCCACGCCAGTGGCATTGTTGCGCAGAGTGAAGATGGGCGACGATGAAATGTTTGACAAAGTATGGGTGGCCAGACCTATGACTGCACCGCTTCCGATAGAGGTAAACTTGCCTACATCGGCATTGGTGAGCCATGTGTTGATGGCCACGTAGGAGTGGTCGCAGACTTGTGAGTTTCGCACCTTACACCCGCGGTGTATACGGGCTGTTCGGGCTACGGTGGACCCTGCAAATACAAATGCGGAGAACGCTATGTTTCTTCTGAACAGGTTTCTAAATATTTCCAAAAAATATCTGAACATATCTGATTGTTAGTTTTTCTGTTTGAGAACAGACTTGAATACGCTAATCTGGCTGTCAACGTTCCATTTTCTGTCTATTTCGGCATAGGCGGCTTTTGCCGTCTCTTCACGTTGGCGGGCCGTATGGCCAAGCCACTTTGCTATCACCCGAGCCAGGTCTGCGGCATCGTTCTGCCTGAAGAAGTCGCCGGTAAGTCCAGGACGCACACATTCAAACTCGGGTCCCTGAAAGGGAAAGTTATTGTGGGTGATAACTGGACAACCGAACGACAGGGCGTGAACCGCAGTGAGTCCGACGTTGCCAGGTGACACGCACACTGTGGCGTTGTAGAAGAGCTCCGCCAGCTTGTTGTCGTCATAACACGGGCCAAAGAGCCACACTTTGTTTTGCAGCCCTACGCGGTGAGCCATGTCTTCAAGCCCAACATGTTCATTATCGGCACCCACAAAGACGAGGTTGACATTCGTGCCATGTTCTTGTAGTATATGAGCGGCTTCAATCATAAGGTCAAGCCTTTTAGACCGCTGCACTCTGCCACAATACAATAGCACGGGGTCGGTGTTGCCGAAGTGCGAACTGTAGATGTCCGTGGAACGCAACTCGGAGCGCATGGCACGGTGTTTTCGCGAATCAAGCGAATTGCCGATGGTGTGTATCTTGCTGCGTGGGATGCCCCCCGCGGCAAGCAAGTTGCCAGAGTAGTCGTTATAGGTAAGTATCTCGCTGAACATCGAGTAGAAGCGTTTGCTGATGATGCGTTTTATGCCGTTTTCACGCCCGTACCATCCGTGAGTCCAACAGACTGTCTTGCGGTGCAACAGTTTTGCGGTAAAGGCTATAATCCACGATGACAAGCAATATGCTTCGCCAAGCATCAGATATTGTCTGTAGGGCTTCAGCAGCTGACGCAAGGCACCACTCTGCCAATAGAATTTTCCGAAGAGACGGCGGTTTCGTAACAGTCGTGTAAAGCCTGGCAGTTTGCTGTAGTCAAAGGTCTTTATGGATTTGGTGTAGACCGTGTTGGAACCAAAGCAAAAGTCTATGTCAAAATTGTCGGCAAGAGCCTTGAATATGGGCCAACGGTAGTGGGGACCAGAATTGTAGATGCAACAAATAGTGTTTCGTTTCATTATTTGTCTTTCTTAGGCAATATGGTGTCCTTTACGTTGTCAAGATTAAGTTTTCCTATATTGTCACGCATTGAAGTGTCGGCCTTGACCTGCTGTAGTTTGTAGTAATCCATGAACCCCATATTGCCGTCACGAAGAGCCTGTGCAAGAGCCTTAGGAACTTCGGCCTCTGCCAGAATGACCTGTGCACGGGCGTCCTGCGTCTTGGCCTTGTTCTCTTGTTCCAGAGCCACCGCCATGGCGCGCCGCTCTTCGGCCTTGGCCTGTGCAATGTTCTTGTCGGCGTTAGCCTGGTCAATCTGCAGCGTGGCACCAATATTCTTGCCCACGTCAATGTCTGCAATGTCGATGGAGAGAATCTCAAATGCTGTTCCTGCGTCAAGACCTTTGCGCAACACGAGTTTGGAGATGGAGTCGGGGTTTTCAAGTACCTCCTCATGAGTCTCTGCCGATCCGATTGACGACACGATGCCCTCGCCCACACGAGCGAGAATGGTATCTTCACCTGCGCCACCCACCAGCTGCTGTATGTTAGCCCTAACCGTGACACGCGCTTTGGCTATAAGCTGAATGCCGTTTTTGGCCACTGCTGCCACAGGCGGAGTATCAATGACCTTGGGGTTTACCGAAGTCTGCACAGCCTCAAAGACATTGCGTCCTGCGAGGTCGATGGCAGTAGCTTTTTCGAACGAAAGGTCAATGTTGGCCTTTGACGCCGATACCAAGGCGTGGACAACCCTTTCCACATGACCGCCAGTCATGAAGTGAGCCTCCAGATTATCGCGTGTGACATTGTCGAGACCTGCCTTGTGAGCCTCGATGAGACTCGGAACGATGACACTGGGAGGCACATTACGAATGCGCATTAAGAAGAGCTGTATCAGCGAAATGTGTACACCGCTTACGTGTGCGCTCAACCACAGGAAGAATGGCACGAAATGAAAGAATATAGACAAGCACACTATGCCTACAATGCCAAGACAAAAATAAATGATTATGGGTTCCATTGTCGTTTCTTTTTTATATATCTATGAAATATTATATAGCTTTCAACTTTGTTCTGACACGCATTTCGAGTTTCAGTCATCAGACGGTTCCTCCGACACCACGCTGACCTCGCTCATATTTATTTTGGTGACAACGACGGGCGTACCCTCCTCAATATAACCGCTTGCGGAGCGCACTTCACACTCAATGCCGTTTATGCAAGCATTGCCAATAAGGGCAAGCCGTGTGAGCGCCACCCCACGGTCGCCCACCTTTATCTGCGACAATTGCTCGTTTGCCACAGTGGAGTCTATGCGTGCATGAAGCGACAGACGCTTCAGACGCCGAGAGTGCATCACCCAATAGAGCAACCATGCACCAAGCACTACTACCACAGCCGTGGCCACCAGACCAACAAAGAGTCCGTAACCCGCAAAGGCCACTCCTAAAGCAAACAACACGCACAAAGCACTGGCTACGCCACAAATGCCCAAGCCAGGCATGAGAAACACCTCAACCAGAAACAACACCAATGACACAACAAACAACGATATGATTATAACTAACAGCATAAGTAACAGTGTTTATTAGTTTCTAATAGCCAGAACGGTATTTTCCTTCTTCCTTGTCATCAAGCATATTCAGATAGGAATTGTATCGCGATAGAGCTATCTCTCCGTTCTTAACCGCCTCAAGCACCGCGCAGCCTGGCTCATTGACATGAATGCAGTTGTCAAAGCGACAGCCCCTGCCCACTTTGAATATTTCACGGAAATAATGGGAGACCTCCTCTTTTTCGAAATTGAATGTACCGAAGCCCTTGACACCAGGAATATCAATCAAGGCTCCTCCCCCAGGCAGGTCATACATGGCACTGAAGGTGGTAGTATGCATTCCTGCGAGGTGGGCTGCAGAAATGGATGAGGTGCGGGCGTTTGCCGTTGGCACAAGACGGTTGAGCAACGCTGACTTGCCTACTCCTGAATTACCTGCCAGCAACGTGACCTTGTTCTTCAGGTCACCAGCGAGGCAATCAAGTCCTCTGTCTTGCAAGACCGATGTGATGTAAGTCTTATAGCCAATAGACTCATACATGCGGGCCATCTCTAAGGCTGCGTCATAATCGTCAGCATCAAGCAGGTCGGCCTTGTTGATAGCGATTGCCACATCCACCGAATAGGCCTCGGCTGTGGCAAGAAGCCTGTCAATGAACACTGGCAATGTCACAGGTTCCTTGAGTGTAGCGACGAGCAGACACATGTCAATGTTGGCCGCCAGTATGTGGCTCTGCTTTGACAGGTTAGAAGCCTTGCGTATGATGTAGTTGCGACGATTGTCAACATCCGAAATGAAGGCAGTTCCCTCCTTGTTCTTTTCGAAAGACACATAGTCGCCTACAACAACCGGCGAGGTGCTGCGTATCCCCTTGAGGCGGAAGTTGCCCTTCACCTTGCAGGGAACAATCTCGCCCCCATCGGTCCTTACGTCAAACCAACTGCCAGTGTTTTTTATTACAATACCGCGCATCTGCTCATTTACAGGAAGAAAGCTGACCGTGTTATCGCTCACTACGACGGCTCAGACCGTCATGATTTCCTTTTCCTTCTCTGCAAGAATGTTATCAATCTGCTTCATTATCTTGTCGTGAATTTTCTGCAGACTCGCCTCCGCATCTTTCTCCACATCCTCGCTAAGTCCGTCCTTAATGCCTTTCTTGAGTTTTTCTATTCCGTCGCGGCGCGCATTGCGAACAGCTATACGTGCGCTTTCACCCTCCTTGGCACATTTCTTAACCAGTTCCTTGCGTCGGTCTGTGGTGAGAGGCGGAATGGCCAGACGTATCACCTCACCGTTGTTTTCGGGCATGATACCGACATTTGAATCGATGATGGCTTTCTCTATTACGGGGAACATAGACCTATCCCAAGGTTTGATGGCTATGGTGCGCATGTCGGGAGTAGTCAGAGCCGCAACATTGTTCAACGGCACGACACTGCCATAGGAGTTCACGCGGATATCATCAAGAATGTGTATATTAGCCTTTCCGGCGCGAACCTGCGAGAGGGTTTCCTCAAGATGCATGGCCGACATCTCCATTTTCTCTTCTTGCTCTGCAAGACATTGTTTCACGTCAATCATAGTAATATAGTAATATTATCTTTTAGTAATTTTGTAGACAAAAATAGTGTTTTCCGCTCAAATGACAAACCCATCAAACACAAAAATGTATATATTTGCATAGAATTAACTGTTTTGGAACTGCACAGCTATGTATAAATACGTTTTGCCCTTTATTTGCATGTGTCTGCTACACCTCTGCACAATAGTGGCGCAAGAGGCTGCATCAAGTTTCCGCATTGCGGAGCTTAACTGCGAGAATCTCTTTGACACGCTACACGATGAGGGCTTTCAAGACAAGGAGTTTCTGCCCTCATCAGAGCGCAAGTGGACTTCGCGCCGATACCGAAGAAAACTGCTGATGCTGAGCAAGGAGATTGCAAGCATATCTCCCACTACCCCACCAGATGTCATTGCACTGATTGAGGTAGAGAACGACACCGTATTGAGAGACCTTACACAACGTACACCGTTAAGGTCGCTGCGCTACAAATATGTAATGACACATAGTGACGACCCCAGGGGCATCGATGTGGCACTGCTATATCAGGAGGGAGGGTTTAGGCCTTTGCGCACAGCGACAGTCAACTGGGGTCACCGGCTGAATCTGCCAAACCTGCGCACACGCGACCTGCTGCATGTGAGGGGGCTGGCTAAATCTGGTGACACGATTGATATCATTGTGCATCACGCCCCAAGCAAGCTTGGCGGCAGAAAAGCACAAAAACTTCGCAACGACATATCGAAGAGCTTGAGGGCGTATGTAGACTCCATCTATACAGCCAACACCACCGCCAACATAATAATAATCGGAGACTTCAACGACACACCCACAAGCAGAAGTACAAAAACCTGTCTCAATGCTGTCGTCTATGACCACAAGGACCCACCAAAGCCTACAGACATACTTCCTGGCCAGCTCTACAATCTTGCGAACAAGCCAAAAGCCGAAAATGGAGTAAAGGCGAGCTACCGATATCGCGGGCATTGGGAGATGCTTGACCAATGCATTGTAAACGGTAACTTGTTGCTGCCGTCAAACCACATTCATGTAAAAAACGGCACCCTACGCATCGTCAGCCACCAGTTTCTCCTCGTACCCGACAAAACGTATGGAAACTTCACACCATGGCGCACTTATCAGGGACCACTCTACAAAGGCGGCTTCAGCGACCATCTGCCGATAATACTCGAACTGCAATACAAGTGACAAGAACAACAGGGTGCACACACATGCCACCCAACCAACAAATGCAGAGAAACACACTTCATTTTCTAAAAAAACGCTAACTTTGCATCTTTTAGAAAGACATTGCCGAAAAGAAAGCAATAACGAACAATTTTTAACGTTATATCATATAAACGTAAAACAAAAACAACACAAAAACACTTATGATAAAGAGAACCCTTATCTTAGTTGTGACATTCATGGCTTGCTGTACCACGGTCATGAGTCAGTCAGTAATGACCGATGAACAAGTTGCGACCTACATCGCCTCAGAGATAACCAGCGGCACAAGCCAGACGAAAATAATGACAGACTTGTTCAAGAAGGGAGTAACAACCGATCAGCTCAGTAGAGCGCGCAAACTTCTTGAGGCACAGAGAAGTCCTGCTGCCACGACAAAGAAAGTGGACCGTAAACGAGAGACTGAAAAACATCAGGAGACGGTCAAACCTGAAGTCACACAATACGAAACCGTCAACAACATCAGCCTGCAACAATATACGGCACTCGACTCTCTCGAGATGGAGGGGCAAGAGAAAGCACCAGAAAAAAAGATTTTCGGACACGACATCTTCAACAAGCAAAACCTGACCTTTGAGCCAAACTCCAACATGCCTACACCTGCAAACTACACCCTCGGAGCAGGAGACCAGGTGATTATTGATGTGTGGGGAGCAAGCCAGAAAACATTTGACACCACAATATCTCCCGACGGAGATATAATAATTGATGAGGTCGGGCCAATAAAGCTTGCCGGCCTTTCGGTAGAAAGCGCCAGGGCTACTATAAAGAAGAAGTTGGGACAATACTACGGAGGCTGTAGCTTCAACCTTTCGCTCGGCAACATACGCACGATACAGGTGCAGGTGGTCGGTGAAGTGGTTATGCCAGGTTCCTACTCACTTGGCGGCCTTTGCACAACATTCAACGCCTTGTATGCAGCTAACGGCATAAGCGAAAAGGGTACGTTGCGTAACATTAAGGTATACCGCAACAACAAAGTCCTAACGACTGTCGATGTCTACGACTATCTCATCAATGGCAACACACGAAGCGACGTGCGCCTGCAAGACAAAGACATCATCGTGGTAGGCACCTATGACTGCCTTGTGAAAGTCGATGGTCAAATCAAAAGACCTATGTACTATGAGATGCGCAAAGACGAAAACATCAAGCAACTTATTAACTTTGCAGGCGGCTACGCTAACAATGCCTACACCAAAAGCATAAAACTTATCCGCAAATCAGGCACAGAATATAGCATTCACACTATTGAGGAATTTGATATGGGAGGATTCTCTGTTGCCGACGGAGACGAGGTAACGGTTGATGCTATCAACGCACGCTACAGCAATATGGTAGAGGTGCGCGGAGCCGTAATGCACCCAAGCCAGTTTCAGCTGGGCAATAAGATACAGAGTGTGAAAGAACTTATCGAAGCGGCTGACGGCTTGCGTGAAGATGCCTATACGAAGCGCGCTGTCATGCACAGACAGAAAGAAGACCTCACGCTTGAAATGATAAGTGTTGACATCAAAGGCATTCTTGACGGCACTTGCGCCGACATTCCGCTGAAGAAAAACGACATGCTCTTTATTCCGAGCAAAAACGAGATGCGCGGTGAATGGAACTTCAATGTAAAGGGAGAGGTTTTGTACCCTGGAGCATACCCCTTTGCAGAGAACACCTCCCTGCAAGATGTGATACTGCTGGCGGGTGGGCTAACAGATGCCGCAAGCCTTGCGCAGGTTGACATATACAGGAGAATCATTGACAAGACCACGAAAAAAGATAATGCGAAGATTGCAGACCACTTTTCCTTCTCGCTTGACGAGAACTTCAACATAATAAGAGACACTGTATTCTTTCTGAAGCCTTATGATGAAATTGTCATACGGAAGAGTCCGGCCTACGATGCCCAGCAATATGTCACCGTCAGAGGTTGTGTAAATTTTGATGGCCCATACGTCATCACAAAGAGAGATTACCGCCTCAGTGACCTCGTCAAAGAGTGTGGAGGATTCTCTTCGATAGCATACGTAAACGGGGCTCGCCTTACGCGCAAACTTACTTACGATGAAAAGAAGCAGCGTGACAATGCACTAAAGACTGCACAGGCAAAACTATACGAGGAAAGCCTTGACGAAGACAAGAATATGGACTTTGGCAAGGCAGACTCCCTCCTTTCAATCAAAATGGGGCTTGACGATTCATACACAATGGCAATAGACCTGCCTAAAGCCATTGCCAATCCTGGAGGACCGCACGACATTGTATTGCAGAGAGGCGATGTTCTCTCCGTTCCCCAATTCTCAAATATCGTACGAGTTAGGGGCGAGGTCGCATTCCCTATAAGCATGAACTACAAAAAGGGAGAGAAACTCAGCTATTATATCAAGCGTGCCGGCGGATATGCCGACAAAGCAAAAAAACGCGGTGTATATATTGTCTACGCCAATGGTTCTATTGTAAAGGCAGATAGAGGCTCCAGCAAAACTATTCAGCCTGGCTGTGAAATAATTGTTCCGACAAGGGAACAGACCAAAAGGCTGAAAACCGCTGAAATAATAAGTATCGGAACTGGTTCTGCATCATTTGCGGCCATCATCATCAGTATCCTCAACATTATAAAATAAGGCCAAAAAGATTTTCGTTTGACATGGAAAACCAATCTTCTAACATGGGCATTATCGGTGCCATAAGAATACTGCTCAAACACAAGAAGCTCATCATACGAAACAGCCTTGGCGCTGGTTTTGTGTTCGGTCTGTTAATGTTGTGTGTTCCCCGTTACTACAAATGCGAAGTCGCCCTTGCACCGGAATATGACAGTGGGGCATCTTTGGGTTCTTTTGCATCGATAGCCTCATCGCTGGGCATCAATCTTGGCAGCAGTATGGGAAGCGATGCCATTTCGCCCACCCTATATCCAGACCTCGTTAGTTCCAAAGAGTTTGCCGTGAGCCTGTTTGATGTAAAAGTCACAACAGAAGACGGGAAGATTAACACCGACTACTATACATATCTGGAGAAGTATCAACAGTCGCCTTGGTGGTCAACAGCCATGAGGGCAACAAAGAGATTTATCAAGAACCTGTTCAAGAAAGACAGCAACGACGGTTTCAAGACAAAAGAGATTTCCCCATTCAGACTTACCGAAAAACAGTATTTGATATCAGAGGCCATAGACGGAAGGATTTCGTGTGAAGTAGATCAGGTAAGCTCAATTATCACGCTCAATGTAACAGATCAAGATCCGCTGGTGTGCGCTTCGCTTGCAGACTCGGTTAGAGAACACCTGCAACTCTTCATCACACGCTACCGCACAAGCAAAGCCCGCAATGACATGGAATACTACTCCAAGTTGATGAAAGAAGCGAAGCATGAATATGACAAGGCCATAAATGCCTATACCACATACGCAGACAGCCACAAGGGTGTAATAATGCAAAGCTACATATCACAACGTGATGAGCTGGAAAACAACATGCGCATGAAATTTAACGTCTACACCGCCCTGCAACAACAGCAGGAATCTGCAAAGGCAAAGATACAAGAACGCACGCCTGCCTTTACAACACTAAAATGCGCCAGCGTACCCATAAAGCCGGCTGGACCTAAAAGGGTAATCATGACTATTCTGGTTATGATATTGGTTTTTGGCATCACGTCATTCCATATTCTGAAAGGCAAGGAGCTGATTCGCAAGATATACGGGAAAGAACTCAAGGGCGACAAAGCAGATATCACATGCGACACAGGAACTGCAACAGACGACAATCATCAAGACAATGGAACAGAAAACTAAAATAGCAGTAATAGGATTAGGATATGTAGGCCTGCCACTGGCCAGGCTTTTCTCTACAAAATTCCAGACGATTGGATACGATTTCAATTCACAGAGGGTGAGAGAACTAAACGAAGGGCACGACAAGACGCTCGAAGTAGATGATACCACCCTGCAGGGAGCACTAAAAAATGGCTTTCGCTGTACTGATGACATCACCGACATTGTAAGTTGCAACTTCTACGTTGTAGCCGTGCCTACCCCTGTTGATGTCAACAACCGCCCCGACCTTACACCACTGCAAGAAGCGAGCAAAACTGTTGGAAAAATAATAAGCAAGGGCGATGTGGTTGTTTACGAATCAACCGTTTACCCTGGTGTTACTGAAGAGGAATGTCTCCCCATTATAGAGAAGATATCAGGACTTAGATACAACAAAGACTTCTACGCTGGTTACTCACCGGAAAGAATAAATCCAGGAGACAAGACGCACACAGTGGAACACATAAAGAAAGTTACCAGTGGTTCCACTCCAGAAATTGCCGACTATGTCGACTCGGTGTATAACACGGTGTTGAAAAACGGCACACACAAAGCACCGTCCATCAGAGTGGCGGAAGCATCTAAGATTATTGAAAACAGTCAGCGCGATGTCAATATCGCCTTCATGAACGAGTTGGCGAAAATTTTCAATGCTATGGGCATTGACACACACGATGTAATTGAGGCTGCTTCAAGCAAATGGAACTTCATAAAACTTAATCCTGGACTAGTGGGAGGTCACTGCATATCAGTAGACCCCTACTATCTGATACAGAAAGCACAAGTTTACGGAGTAATGCCAAACATCATGATAAACTCACGACGTCTGAACGATGCCATGGGAGAGTATGTAGCCAACCAGACAATCAAACTGATGAACAAGAAAGGTGTTCTCGTGAAAGACTCCAATATCCTGATTCTAGGTATTACCTTCAAGGAAAACTGCCCAGACATACGAAACACAAAGGTCATTGACATTTACCATACTTTGAAAGAATATACCGATAACATTACCATCTGTGACCCATGGGCCAATGCAGAAAGAGTGAAGGCTCAATATGGCATTGATATTGTTACCACCCCTGCTTCAAACAGAAAATATAACGCTGTTATTCTTGCTGTAGCCCACAATGAGTTCATGCAACTTGACATCAGGAGTCTGCTGGCCTCCAACGGCGTGGTTTATGATGTCAAGGGCATTCTTGACAAAACAGTTGTTGACGGCCGGCTTTAACAAAAGACAATGTTTGCCTTACGCTTCTCTGAAACAAAAAAAAAAGTAATAAGTAACCTTGTTTGGGCTGTTGCAGGAAAAACAGTAAACCTTGCGGGGACACTTGTTCTTGGAATTATCGTGGCAAGGTATCTCGGCCCAGAGCAATATGGACTGATGAACTATGTGTTCAGCTACGTATTTCTGTTTCAGGTATTAGCCTGCTTTGGACTTGACAATATAGAAATAAGAGAAGAGGCAAAGGGAAACATAGCTTACACGACAATTATCGGTACGGCATTCTGGATTAAGATTGTTTTCGGAGTTATATGCATACTTCTGTCTGTGCTGACAGCATATCTTATTAGCGAAGACAGCTTTACAATCACGCTTATTGCGATTTATTCCACATATATCGTGTTTAATGCGTTTGTTGTGATAAGAAACTATTTTACCAGCATAGTAGAAAACAAATATGTTGTGCTGTCTGAAATATTCAGGACTTTTGTAGGTATCGGCATAAAAATCATACTTTTGGTGCTCGACTGCTCTCTAACGTGGTTTGTGGCTTCCTTCGCTTTTGACTGGCTGCTGTTGGCAGGAGGATATGTCTCCGCATATCACAACAAGGTCGGGGCGCTCAAGCACTGGACTTTCTCTATGCCGTGTGCAAGATACTTGATACGAGAATCACTGCCACTGCTCATCACAAATGCTGCGGTAATAATCTACCAACGCATTGACCAGGTGATGATTGGGCAGCTTTTACCTGGCAAGGCCAATGTGGGCTACTTCTCCATTGCGGCAAAGTTTGTTGAAGTAATGATTTTCATACCCGCCACACTGGCCAACACCATTTCACCCGTGCTGGTGAAGCTAAGGAAACAAAATGCTGATGAATACAAGATAAAAAGCCAACACTTCATGAACATATCGCTTTGGCTAAGCATTACAGCAAGTGCCGCGGTATCATTAGTATCCTATTGGGTAATACTTTTCACCTTTGGCAAGGAATATCTTCCGTCTGTTGCCATACTGCAAGTACTGTCATTCAAGATGGCTGCCACAGCACTGTCAAACACCGCAGGCACGATGCTTATTGTTGAAGGCCTGCAGCGTTGGGTGTTCATTCGCGACTTTGCGGGTTGTATTGCCTGCATAACCTTAAACTACTGGCTTCTGCCAAGATATGGGGCCATCGCATCTGCTTTTGTGGCTATCATCGCAAATCTCACGGCAGGATATCTTGCTGACGCCATAATCCCCGCCTACCGGCACTTGTTCGTCCAACAGACGAAAGCTCTCCTGCTGGGATGGCGCGATATTATACATGTCAAATCATTGATAACAGGAAACTAAAACCATTGTCAGGAACAAACCGACAAAATGTCCAATACAGCTAAATAACTAATACTATGCCTGTAGACATAAACAATGACATTATAGACCTTAAAACACTTTGCAGGGTCATAAAAGAACGAAAGAAGTCGTTTGCCATACTCCAGATAGTTGTACTTGCCATCGTATCATTATACCTGACAACCACTCCAAAGGTGTATCAGGCAAGAGTTGAAATCGCTCCAGAGATTTCTACCGACCAAAACAACAACGTAACAAATATGCTTAGGCTGCTAACACAGACAAGCTTTATAAACAAGGAGATAGATGCCATTTACCCTCTTATGTATCCCAACGTTGTGTTCTCTGACAACTTCACTGCCGACTTGTTTGATGTCAAGGTACACACAGTTGACGGCTCGGTAAGCACGACATACTATGACTATCTCAAAAACCATACACGCATCCCATTCTGGATGCAGCCAATCAGATGGGCAAACAAAATGTTTGCATCAAAGCCATCAATAAAAAACGGAAACAAAACAGTAAAAGAGGGGCAGACAGTGCTTAACCTGTCGAAAGACGAAGAGCGCATTCTGAGAAGAATCCAAGACAACACGGTTTGCGTTGTAGACCGCAAGATGGGAATCCTGACTCTGGTCGTTTCCGACCAAGACCCCTTGGTGTGTACAATGATGGCAGACACCATTGCGGAACACTTGAAAAAATTCATCATACATTACCGTACTAACAAGGCTCGCACCGATTACAAGTTTTCAGACAATATTTACAAAGAATCGCAGAAAAACTATGAGATAGCACAAAAAGAACTGATTGACTTCGTACGCGGTCATGTCAGTATTGAACGCGCAGACTTTCTGGCAAAGAAACTTGACCTTGAACAAGAAGTAAAGACCAAACGGGCCGTGCTTGAATCCAACGAGATTCAACGTTTCACCAATCTGTCAAAGATACAGGAAAATATGCCCGTATTCTCCATCATCAGAAAACCTTTCCTCCCTAACAAGGCAACATACCCCAAAGTGGCATTAACAATAATCTTTTCTTTATTGCTTGCCAACATTGCCATGCTGGGATATATCTTCCGCAAGAGGCTTATCCGCATGATTGACTGACAACGCACAAGAGAGTAGCAAACATCCATACGACAGAAGATAAACTCTGCCAAGCAAACAGATAGTAAGATAAAACCATAAAACAAATAAAATGCTCCAGACCCTGATAGTATATTTCCTGCTCATCGTAGTGATGATGTACCTGAGCTATGTTGGCCGTGCCAAAAGCCAGTGGAAATATATGGTATATGCCATGATTGCATACGCTGTTGTCTTTGGCATAAGATATGGCGTAGGGGTGGACTATTTCAGTTACCTACACAACTACAACGCCTACACGACCACCACCGGACACTGGGGCGTATCACAATCCTTTGAACCTGGTTTCGGCTTCATCACTGAGGCCCTTGCCACCTGCAATGCACACTCTTCCATCTATTTTGGTGTGATTGCCTTTTTACAGATGCTCTTCACTTTCCTGGCGTTCAAAGACCAGCCCAAGTTGTATCCGTACCTCATCTTCTCATTCATGGCAGGTGCATATTGGCTTACATATTCTAACGGGCTAAGACAAATTATGGCATTATCCATCTGGATATGGGCCATCAAGTTTATGGCAGAAAAAAAAGTCTGGAAATTCTATCTATCTATCGCTTTCGCCTGCACGATGCACACCTCAGCTGTACTGTTGGTTGTCTTTTACCCTATATTCCATTGGAAACAAGAATGGTTTCGCGACATAAGGATACAGTTGGCTTTGCTGGTTCTTTCGCTTGTGCTGATGAAGCTGGATGTTATACAAAACGTAATGCAGAACTTGGACACTGTCATTGCCATGACACGCTATGATGACTATCTTCAAGACGACCATGCAAAGCAAATGCACGGTGAGGTTAAGTTAGGATTGGGCTTCTTCATCACACTGCTCACCATTATATTACTAATCATAAACAGCAATAAGACAAAGGACTTCTTCAAATCAAAATACTTTGATATAACATACGACCTGTTCATGATTGGCGTGGCTCTTAAATACATCTTCATCAACAGTATGCTTTTTGCCAGAGTAAACTACTACTTCATCAACTTGCTAATGATAGTTGCGGCCTTTAGCATGCACTATGCCCACAGACGAAACAAAGCTCTTTTCTATACCCTATTGATGCTTGTTGTATTTATCTTCTTTGCAACAGTGCTTAATGGATTAGACAATACCGCCACGTATGTGTTCTTTTGGCAGAAAGATTTATACCACCTGAAGTACAGCTTCTGATACAGCCACTGCCCCAAACCCAAATCGGTCATTAGGTCGTAAATGATATCTT
>USTH01000035.1 GCA_900557555.1 uncultured Prevotellaceae bacterium
AAATAGCAAAACTCTTTGACGAGAATTTTTGGGGTACGCAATGACGAAGTCAGGATGCGAGAGCGGCAAAGTACTGTGAAGCAGAACTTTGCCGCTCTGTTTCTTTGTATGCCAACTATTCGAAGTCATCGTCATCTGCATCTTCTTTAGCAAAAGGGTTATAATTGTCGGAGTTATTTTTGATTTTGCCGTTCGGGCGCTTCCCCTTGCCGACTTTTCCAACTGTACGGGGGCGTTCGTCGTTGTGTGGCCTGTGCTTTCCTTGTCGTTGTGGCCGGAGGCGCATCCATAGCTCACTTACAGGCTCGTGTCGCCCTGGTTCCGTGTAATCTATCATGAGCCAAATCGGCCCCTCCATACGAAATCGGTATGTTGTGTTAGCTTTGGCAACAGAGTCGTGCTTCATGGTAAAGAGCTGCTCCACAAACGTGCTGTCAGACGTCTTCTCGAGTTGGCCCTGTTTTTGTATAAAGCAGGCTCCCTCTGACGGAATGCCGATATGTTGAAAACTGTAGTCTGCGCCGATGACTTTCAGCACAGGGAGCAGTGATAGTTGGGGCTGTTGGTCTTGTCCTGGTGTCAGAGTGCAAAGTTGCCATGTGCCGGTAAGTGCATGCTCGAATTTACGTGAACTGCCGCGTTGTCGTTCGTCCTGTGCGTGTGAGGCCAGACTGACGGATAAGCATAGGACTGCCGAAATGATAAGTTTCAATGTTTTCATAGGTCTTGTAGTTGTTATGAGGTGATTGTTCTGTTGTTTTTGTTGTTCAAACTTAGTAAAAAATATTGTCGTATGATGTTTTTTTAATGAAGTTATTATCTGGACGGTGGCCGCAGTGTGCTTTCGGAGCCTATTGCTTGTTGTTGCGTGGGTGATGAAGAAGGATTTCCTCACGCAACCTGGCGCTGTCTACATGGGTATAAATCTCGGTGGTCGAAATGCTTTCGTGTCCCAGCATGGCCTGAATCACACGCAGGTTTGCTCCGCCTTCGAGGAGATGTGTGGCAAACGAGTGGCGGAATGTGTGTGGCGACACGTTTTTACTGATGCCGGCTTTTGCACACAAGTCTTTTATGAGATGAAAAACCATGATTCGACCGATATTTTTTATCTTTCTTCTTATAGTGATAAACACGTAGTCTTGATATTCGGGGGGAATGCGCCATTGGTTGCGATCAAGGAAATATAGCTTCAACTCCTTTATTGCCCTGCCAGACATCGGAACAAGACGTTCTTTAGCTCCCTTTCCTTTCACTTTCATGAATCTTTCATCAAGATAGAGGTCGGAGAGTTTGATGTTACAAAGTTCGCTCACTCGCAGTCCGCAGCTGTACAGTGTTTCTATGATTGCCTTGTTGCGTTGGCCTTCGCATGTGTCAAGCCTTACGGCACGTTCTATCATGTCAATTTCTTCCACAGAGAGAACCTCTGGCAAGTGGGTGCCGATTTTGGGCGAGACAAGCAGCTCTCCAGGATTGGTCTCTATCTGGCCGGTCATCAGCAGGTATTTGTAGAAAGCCCGCACACCAGACAATATGCGTGCGTGGGAACGTGCTTCAAGACCAATGTCATAAAGTGCGGCAGAAAATCTCTGCAGGTCGTCAATGCTGGCAGAGGCTGGCTCAATCCCCTCTTCGGCGAAGAAGCCTAAAAGCTTCTCTGTGTCTCTTAGGTAGGCGTCAAGTGTGTTGGCAGACAACCCCCTCTCCAGTTGCAGATAGACAGAAAAGGGATGAATGTAGCTTGTTTGCCATTGGTGCAAGGTCTTGGCTATTTTTGAGGGGGGAGAGTTGAGAATTTGTGTTGACATTAGAGGCCGTCTGAACTTTTCTTTATAAATTTGCTTCAAAGTTACGAAAAGCAATTCAGAGAATTGTTGAGAATCTTGAAAAATATTTATACGATGAAGATACTTGTTTTGAACGGGCCAAACCTTAATCTGCTTGGCACAAGAGAACCCACGGTTTATGGCCACTCCACTTTTGCCGACTATTATAAAAAGCTTACAGCCATGTATCCTAATGTTGAGTTTGACTATTATCAGAGCAATATAGAAGGAGAGCTGATAGACAAGATACATGAAGTAGGTTTTTCGTTTGATGGGATTGTGCTGAATGCAGGAGCGTACACGCACACTTCCATTGCTTTGCTTGATGCAATCAAGGCTGTTACGACACCCGTTATAGAGGTGCATATCTCTAATGTACACAAGCGTGAAGAGTTTCGCCATAAATCAGTGATTTCGGCAGGCTGCAGAGGGGTGATTTGCGGTTTTGGACTTGATTCCTACCGTTTGGCAGTTGAAGCGATTTTGAATTTCTGATGCAAGACCTTTCCGACTATATTGAGGCGCACATAGACGCAGAACACCCTTATCTAAACAAGCTGTATCGCGACACAAATATTTATTTGATGCGGCCGCGCATGGCGTCTGGTCATGCGCAGGGCGTTGTGCTTAGAATGCTTGTGGAAATGATTAGGCCAATGCGTATTCTTGAAATCGGCACGTATACGGGTTACTCGGCTCTTTGTATGGCGTCGGGACTGGCGGATGGTGGAATTGTCGAAACATACGAAATAAACGATGAAATGGAGGACTTTACCCGACCTCGCATTGAAAACTCACCTTGGGCAGACAAAGTTAGCATGCACATAGGCGATGTTCTTGAGGTGCTTGCTGATACTGACAAGCGTTATGACCTCGTATTCATTGACGGCAACAAACGGCAGTATGCGGAATATTATGAGCTTGGTTTACGATTGTTGAACGATGGCGGCTACATATTGGCCGACAACACTCTTTGGGACGGTCATGTGATTGACCCTGCATACGACAATGACCAGCAGACCATCGGGGTTAAAAATTTCAATGATCTGGTAGCACGTGATGCAAGGGTGGAAAAAGCTATTCTTCCTCTGCGTGATGGTCTCACGCTAATCAGGAAAAAGCGACGTTGAGTCTTCCTATATATAAACCCAAATCGGTCATTTACGACCTATCAACCGAATTGGGATAAATTGTCAGGTGGCATAACTGCCTCGTGAATTCCATATGGACTCATTAGGTTTCTATCCGTATTGTTTTTAGGCAGGCCGGTGTGTGCCCTATGTTTTCCCCTTCTTGCCTACAGGAGCTTTTTTCTTTGGTGTGGCCGCAGGCTTTGAACTGCGCTTCTGGGGCAGGAACGGTAGCTCGTAATCACGGTCTTCGTAGTCAATCAAAAGGTCGGTGGAGTCGTTTGGATGTGTGTCAATCTCGGAGTCTATCTCTCCGGTGAACCGTTCTATTTTCACTTTTGCGACTCCTGCCGCTATCATGCCAAGTTTTTCGGCTGCCCCCCACGAGAGGTCAACAATTCTTCCGCGTCCGAAGGGTCCTCGGTCGGTTACTTTAACAATGACGGTCTTGTGGTTTTTCATGTGTGTTATCTTCAGCAACGTCCCAAACGGATAAGTGCGGTGAGCGCATACCATGCTGTCTTTGTGGTAGCGTTGGCCGTTTGCCATTTTGCTGCGTATGTTTTTGGCATAATAGGATGCCATGCCAACTTGTTGTGCTTTGATGGTGATGCAGCAAAACAGCAATGTCACGATGAGGGAATATAACTTTGCTTTCATGGTTTATGGGTTGTTAGGGGTTTGGTGTGTAGGGAGTACCTTGTTTAATGTCCAGAGCAATGGTATTGCAACAATGATGGAGGCAATCAAAACAAGATAAATGTATCCTGGAGCAGGCAGCATTTTTGAAATGCTAATGTCGCTGGGCATTGTCCGTAGTGTTATTACGGCAATGGAATTGTTGAGAATGTGGCAAATTACAGAGGGCCAGATGCTGTTGGTCTTGACATATAGCCATGCGAAAAACATTCCCAGCAGTGTGGCACCCATTATCTGGGCAGGATTCATGTGAATGATGCCGAAAATCAGGGCCGATGCAACAATAGCTTTTGTGGGTGATGACGGCATTTGTTTCAGTAGAGCTCCCGTAACGCCGTAACGGAAGCATATTTCTTCTGACAATGGGCCAAAGACTGCCATAATAGGCAGGGCCCAAACGCTGGTACACATTTCGGCGAAGTTGCTTGCCAGATTGTCAGGGAGGCCTGTTATTTCGTTTAGGCAGTTCGAAATGGCAATAAGGGGAATTGTGGCTATTGCACTAAGAAGGAGTACTGAGGCAGAGTGTAAGGGTCCCTGCAATCCTTTGAACGGCCTTTTGTTTTCGTTGCGACATATCAGGATGGTGACGATAGCTGTGAGTACCGAGCAAGCAAACAGCAATGTAAGCAGTGTGCTTGCTGGTATAGTGTGTGGTTGTGGAAGGCCTGCGGCAATCGTGTATAGCTGTGCCACAAGTCCTGCCGCTGCCTGAATAACCAGATATGCGCCTATTATGTAGAGGGCTTTTTTCATTTGCTGCTATTGTATAAGTGTTGCGACCAGTTCTCTGTCTTTAGCAAGTTGTGCGCGCAGTTGGTCAAGGGAGTCAAAATGTTTTTCGTCTCTTATTCGTAACAAAAAGTTGGCGCAGATGTGCATGTTGTAGATTTCTTCGTTGAAATCAAGCAAATTCACCTCTATGCGCAGTTCGGAACAATTGTTGACGCTGGGCCTGGTACCAATATAAAGCATGCCTCTGTGGTTAGTGTCACCGATGGTGACGCTTGTTGCATAGACGCCAGGCTTAGGGATAAGTTTGGCGGTGGAATCGGGGGTTATGTTAGCGGTAGGGAAGCCTATGGTGCGCCCTAAGGCTTGCCCATGTGTTACCGTCCCGCTTATAGAATATGGCCTGCCCAATATGGTATTTGCCGTCTTGATGTCTCCGTCTGTCAAAGCATTGCGAATTGCGGTTGATGATGCGCAGGGGCAATGCAGTGCAGGTAACGGCAGTGCCTGCACAACGTTTATGCCCAGCTCGTTTCCGTATTTTTGGTATTCCAAGAACCCCTTGCCGTCTCTTTTGCCGAAGTGGTGGTCGTAGCCTATTACGAGAGATTTGCCGTGCAGCTTGTCTCTGAGGATTTCTTTCATATAGAGAAACGCATCGGTTTGCGCAAGTTGGGGTGTGAAGTCCAACAGTGCGACGTAATCTATGCCACACTGCTCAATGAGGCGCAGTTTCTCGGACAGGGTTGTGAGCAGGGGGAGGCGCACTTCTGGGTGGAGCACATTGCGAGGGTGCTGCTTGAAAGTCACGACCATAGATTTCAGGTTCTGCCGTGCCGCTTCGTCTGTTACCTGTTTGAGCAAGTATCTGTGGCCGCAATGCACTCCGTCAAAAAAACCGATGGTTTGTACGCAGGGCTCGATGATTATGTTGTCAAGAGGAAATTCTATAATGCGCATGATGCCGATAGGGGTCAGTGTGTGTGTTTGAGCAGCTTTGAAACCCAGTCTCCGTTAGTGGACAACATGGTATGTATGCCAAGTTTAGCCGCACCGTCAAGGTTTATCTGGCTGTCATCAATGAACAATGTTTCACAAGCCTCAATATGTGCAGTGTTAAGCACGGTCTGATACAGTGCGGTTTCCGGTTTTTCCAGATGAATCACGTGCGACAGGAAGATATGTTTAAACCATGTGGTTGCGTCCTCACCATGGTATTTCATCATGTTGTGCCTGATGTATTCCCAGTGTATCTCGTTGCTATTGCTGAGAATATAGAGGTCGAAATGTTCCCTAAGTTGTCGCAGAGCCTCAAAGCGCTCTGATTGTATGGGCGTGACAAGGCTTACCCATGCATCGTGAATCTGTTGGTATGTTATGTGGGGAAAGGAGCTCTGCCGCTGCAGTGTTCTGTAGAATTCTTCTGTAGAGGCCGTGCCACGATCTATCTTCTGGAAGATGCCTTCAAACTGAGAATACTGTTTGGGGAAGATGTCGTTAGACAGTCCGATTTTTTGGAATTCTGCAAGACATCTTTCTTTGTTAAGGTCACAAATCACTCCTCCAAAATCGAAGATGATGTTTTTTATGTTTTTGTTGTCCATGCGGGTGCAAAAGTATGTATTTTATTTTAAATGAGCAAATTCCGAAAGAGCTATTGCTCCGTTTTTAGAGGATATTAACTAAGGTGGAGACTATCGGGGAGAGGGTGCGGCTCGTTTTGCAGTGTGCATGGAGACGTGACGGATCGGTCTGTTTGCATAGCAGTGAGAGCAGAGAGATTGCAGCACGCCAGATGACGTGCCTTATTTACTGGTGACGGGGTTCGACCCATTGTATGGGTATCGTAATCTTTTGGTTTGCTTTGTTTTAAGTAAAAAAAAGAGACATTAAGGGGTGAAAATGAAAATAAATGCTTACCTTTGCATTGCATTTTGAGGCGAGTATCATAAAAAGGTAACTTGTCAAAGGATTGTTCTATGGTGTAATGGTAGCACTAGAGTTTTTGGTTCTCTCAGTGGTGGTTCGAATCCGCCTAGAACAACATGGCGAATTGCGGTGTGGTTAATAGCACTGTAATTCGCTTTTTTTTATTGATATATAGCGTTGTGAAACAGTCAAGAGTGAAAACCTCTCATCCAGTTATTCTCACGATTGCAGGCAGTGACCCTTGCTGCGGTGCAGGACTACAGGCCGACATCAGAGTGGCGTCGGCCATTGGCTGCTATGCCACCAGTGTTACGACTGCTCTGACGGCACAAAACACCACGGGCGTGTATGAAGTGTGGCCGTTGTCGCCGCATCAGGTGGCAGAGCAGGGGCGGGTGCTGCTTGACGACATTGTGCCGTGCGCCGTAAAAGTGGGCATGATTGCTACTGAAGAGGTGGCGGCTGTGGTGACAGATCTGGTCAACGCATTGCCCAATGTTAGTGTGGTTGTAGACACCATCTTTAGGTCTACCTCGGGCAAACCTCTATTGACAACAAACGGAACAGGTGCGTTCGAACGTTTGATGAGTTCGGCACGCATAATAACGCCCAATCTGCCAGAGGCGGAGGTTCTGCTCTTGGGTGAAAGGCTCATGGTAGAAGAAATTCCAGAGGCTCTCAGTAGTAGATTTGGCGGTGTGTCTGTCTATCTTAAAGGTGGCCACGGAACGGGTGACTTGGTAACAGACTTGTTCTATAATGCAGAGTCTGGCACTTTGCTCAAATTGGAGGCGGCCCGTGTGGACACGCTCAACACACATGGTACGGGGTGTTGTCTGTCGACGGCGCTTGCCTGCTATCTTGCTCGTGGCTGCCAACTTGATGTAGCCGTACGCAAGGCTCACGAGTTTACGCACAAGGCATTGGAGGGGGGCTGTGGTTTTGCGCTCGGTGCCGGACATGGGCCGACGTTTAGCTTTTGATAGACCTCGTTCCAAGGAACAGCGTGTTTATTTGTGTTAAACAGGACTGATAATATAAGGCTTTTTCGTATATTTGCAGATGAGTGTAACAGCATAGACTTTTGTATGGCAGAAGATGCAGAACATAACCGCGCGTTAAAAATTTCCGTTGTGATGGCAACCTACAACGGCGGCCGCTATTTGGACAAGCAGTTAGACAGCATCATGGCCCAAACCTATCCCATCTATGAGCTTATTGTGCAGGACGACGGTTCAACTGACAACACGCTGTCCATACTTGACCGATATGCAAAGCAAAACGCCATGATGAGGGTTTACGCCAACACTTCTGGTTGTCATGGTGTCAACGGCAACTTTTTTTCTGCCATGGCGCGTGCTGAGGGCGATTATATTGCCATTTGCGATCAGGACGACCTGTGGGAGTGCGACAAACTGCGTCTTCAGGCAGAGGCGATAGGTGACAAGGCCATGTGTACGGGTTTTTCGGTGCCATTTTCAAGCGATGGCTTTCCGGCAAAGGCCGACATGCGCATCCCCAACCTGCATCTAATCCGCAACACCTATCTTAGCCAGATTCCGGGTCACACCATGTTGTTTCGAAAAGAGCTTCTCGACTATCTGAAAGGTGGTGTCGAGATGCCACTCTATTATGACTGGCAGTTGGCCTGTGTGGCATCGGCTATGGAGAGCGTGGTCTTTGTCAACAGAACTCTGGTGCATTTTCGGCGCCACGCTGGCGCTGCTACTGCTGTGGCACCCGTAAGCAGCGCATTGCTGTCGGGTGGCGCATGGAACTATGTTACGGTGTCGCTGTTTCATCATAAGGCTCTGCAGCGTGAGGTACGCAACAGGTTTATGATTGTGCTGCCGTTTCTGCAAGGCTTGCCGTTCCAGACCCATAGCCTTGTGGAGGCGATAAGGATGAGCCACTTGCAACTGCAGCGTGGGCCGATGGCTTTTTTGCGGCGCATGGTGTTCTTCGTGAGACATCAGCATCAGATTTTCCACACAGAGGAGCGCCGACCGGTGATAAGGCTCCTAAGGGCAATGTTTTTTGTATTTTCGTGCGGATATTACTACAGATCGCACCTCAAGAAATAACTTCTTTTTCATCATTATGAATAATACATATCTGGAAGAATTCCGCCGGCAGTCCCTGCGACAGGCTCAGCTCAAGATGTTGTGCATCCTTGAGGAGATAGACCGCATTTGCCGTCTTCACGGCATCCATTACTGGATAGAGGGTGGCACTCTCTTGGGAGCTATGCGTCACAAGGGTTTCATTCCTTGGGATGACGATCTTGACGTGTCAATGATGCGGCAGGATTACAACCGGTTTTTGGAAGTTGCTCCGACAGAGTTGCCCGACACAATGTTCCTGCAGACTCGGCGCAGTGACCCCGGCATAGCTTTTAGGGCGTGCAAGGTAAGAGACCTGAACTCATACATTGCTGATGCCGACGACAATAACGGCCAAGCTTATCAGAAGGGCATCTTCGTTGACGTGTTTCCTTATGACAATGCTCCTTCCCGTGGACGACGTTTCATGGGAAAGGTGGCAAGGGCGGTCTGCATTGCTGACACTGCACTCCACAAGCCTCACTGCTATTCGTGGCGCTCGGCTGTAGCGTTGTTCTACTTTGGCATTAAGAGACCTTTGTGTCTGTGGGTGTGGCGATTGGTGCGCAAAATTACGGCAAATGGCAGATATGTGGCCATTGACCCTTATTTCAGCTGGTGCCGCGCCATTCATCCTAAGGAAAACGTGTTTCCGCTGACTGAGGTGGAGTTTGAGGGCAGGAAGTTCCCCGCTCCGGCCAAGAGTGATGAATATCTTGCAACGCTCTATGGCGACTGGCGACAAATCCCTCCAAAGGAAAAGCGGCAGATACACTCCATGATAATTGTTCCCGAACTGCTTCAAGACCCCGCCAAACAATGAAGATATTATTGGTCAACACAAGCGGCAAGACAGGAGGGGCGGCTATAGCGGCCTCGCGGCTTATGGCTACGCTAAACAGAAACGGCGTGGATGCCACAATGTTGGTTGCCGATGGAGAGACCCGTCGAAATGGGGCGGTGGCTTCGTTGCCTTGTCGTCTGAGGCATAAGTGGAATTTCCTGTCGGAACGACTGCTGCTCTATGTGAGCCAGAACTTCAGCCGCAAGCATTTGTTTGACATCGACCCTGCTATGACGGGGACTGACATTACACGTCTGCCGGAGTTTTCTGAGGCCGACGTGATACATCTGCACTGGGTCAATCAAGGCTTTCTCTCGCTCAGAGACATCAGACACATTCTTGAGAGCGGCAAGCCCGTGGTTTGGACCATGCACGACATGTGGCCTTTCACTGGTGTCTGCCATTATGTGCACAGTTGCGACCATTACAAAAGGCAGTGTGGCAACTGTCCTTTGTTGGCACACAGAGGCCCCGGAGACCTCTCGCACAGGATATGGAAACGCAAGCAGGCCGTGTGGAGCAGGTTTCCTCGGCTTACCTTTGTGGCGTGCAGCAAATGGTTGGCGCAGACAGCAGCCGGCAGTCCTTTAGTGGGAGGACACAAGGTGCTCAACATTGTAAACCCTATAGATTGTGAACTCTATTCGCCTCGCAACAAGGCAGAGGCAAGACAGGCGCTTGGCTTGTCTGCCGGCAACAAGAAGCTGATACTGTTTTGCGCATATAACGTCATGTTGCCGATAAAGGGCTTGGCTTACTTAAAGGAAGCGTTGGAGATGCTTGTAAGTATCTCACCAGAACTTAAGGAACAGCTGGGCGTGGTGATGGTTGGCAAAGGGTCGGAAACTGCTGGTGTAGATTTTCCTGTTGAAACGTTCCCTATGGGTTTTGTGACTGACGAGCATCGCAAGGCAACCATCTACAATGCCTGCGATGTGTTCGCAATTCCGTCACTGCAAGACAATCTGCCCAACACCATCGTTGAGGCTAAGGCAAGCGGCCTACCCGTAATAGGCACCAAGGTTGGTGGCATTCCACAGATGATAGAACATGGTGTTGATGGTTGTCTGGTAGCTCCGCAGGACTCCGCCGAACTGGCAGAGGCTCTCAAGTGGATGCTCAGCGAGGCAAACCTCGACCGCATGTCCGAGCAAAGTCGCCTTGATGCCCAAAAACAGTATTCCGAGCAGACGGTGGCCAGACGCTACCTGGAGTGCTACCGCAGTCTGATGGATGAACACCGACAATCCTTTACAGAAAAACAATAGAGACAACCATGAGCATAAAGATTACAGTGGCCACCGTGATATGGAATCCGGGGCTCTTGCTGCAACGCACCCTCGACAGCGTTATGGAACAAGACTATGACAACATAGAGCATGTCATTGTCGATGGGAGGTCAAAGGACAATACGATGATATTGCTGCACCAATATCAGGAACGCAATTCGCTCAGAGCTGTGAGACGTGAAATCAACATGCTCAGCGAGCCTGACAATGGTCTGTATGACGCAATGAACAAGGCTATCAACATGGCTACGGGCGACTACATCGTGTTCCTAAATGCCGGAGACAAGTTTCATTCTACCTCTGTGCTCAGCGAGGTAGCGAAGTGTGCAGAATCCCAACCTGCCGTAATTTACGGCAATACCGATATTGTGGACGATGACGGTACATTCCTATATCGGCGTAGGCTGCAACCTCCGCCACAGTTGCACTGGAGGTCTTTTAGACAGGGAATGTTGGTTTGTCATCAGGCATTCTTTGCACGCACTGATATCGCTAAAGAAAACCTCTATAATCTCAAATACAGATACTCTGCAGATTTTGACTGGTGCATACGCATCATGAAGACGGCAGAGAGACTCGGTCTGCCGATGGTCAATGCCGGCATTGTGGTGGCTGACTATCTTGAGGAGGGCATGACAACAGCAAACCACCGCAAATCGCTTTTTGAGCGTTTCCGCATCATGGCGGTACACTATGGCTTTTTGTCTACGGTTTGGCGTCACCTGTATTTCGTATGGCGCTCAGTGAGGCGTTAGATTACAACTGGCTGCTTATAGCGGCATATTTATTCTTAAGTAGGTGTTCAAAAGAAAACTATTATAACAAAAACCAAACCTACTTGAAATATTAAAATAAATTTGAAAACCTACTTAAAGTTTAATCCTTTAGATATCTAAATTATGAAAATCAAAATTTTGTTGTGGACATTATTGTGTGTGGTTCTGTCGGCTTGCAGAAGTCAGAGCGGACAAATGGGTCATGCGAACGACACGGAGAACGGGCGCGTGTTTGCGGTGGAAGACTTTGACGAAGTCGACATCAATTGTGATGCAAAGGTCACGGTCAACTTTGTGCAAGACAGCAGATGTGAGGTTACCGCCAAGGCTGCAGGCTCGGTTCTTGATGACATGAATGTGACGGTCAGAAACGGAGAACTCATCGTGAGCTACCGCAAACCGTTGTCATACAGTGGCAACAGTCCAGAAATCCACCTTACAATCAAGGCGCCGTCTCTGAACGAGTTCTCCGCAGGAGGGCAGACTTCTTTCAACTGCACATCGTTGGTCCAGTCGCAAAACTTTGAAGTGGACTTGTCTGGTGCATCGGCCTTAAACATCGGCTCTCTGGAGTGCAGGGACCTGTCGGTTGACATCAGTGGCGTATCTTCGGTCGGTATAGATAAGGCGAAGTGTCGTGACATCGATGTAGACATCAGCGGTTCTTCTGTGTTGAAAGGCGATTACGAAGCAGAGAAAAGCGTAGAATACGACCTCTCGGGGACAAGCAAACTTGTGGTGTCGGCAAGGGCGGCAGAAGTTGGCATTGAGGCTGGCGGAACGTCGTCGATTACTTGTGACGTGAAGTGCGAGCGGCTTGAGGTGGAGACTTCTGGTACAAGCGAGGTGACTTTGAGGGGCAGAGCTGCTTACGTGAAAAAATCCGTGTCGGGAATGAGCGTACTCAACTTGTCAGGATTGGAGACTGGTGTTTTTTGATTGAACCCAAATCGGTCATCAGGCCTGTGTCTTACCATAAAGACTTCGTTAGTGTATAACTATAAGTTGTCCGCAAAAACTGTGTTATTCAAAAAACACGGTTTTTGCGGACAACTTATAAGATTAATGTGGTCAGCCTATTTGTGAACTTTCTTGCCGTTTACGATGTAGATGCCAGAGGGCAGACTCTCAAGCTTGGAGTCAAGGGACTTGCCACTCAGGGAGTAGATGCTCTTGCCTTCTTTGTCTGTAGTGGCGGTTACATCTTCGATGCCGTCAGGAGTCCACGTGCCATGAGGATGCACTTCGACTTCGGCCATATAATTGCGCAGCTTTTCGGCCGCCTCATCGGCTTCAAGTCTTGACATCTTTTCCTTTATGATGCATGGGGTGTTGTTGTAGAGGTTCAGACATTCTAATAGCGGGAGGCCTGTGATAGACCTGATGATTCTGATGACGTTAGCCTTATTATTAGAAGACACATCCTTAGTGCTCGTCAGCACAAGGTCAGACAGTATCGAAACGGGGTAAATCCCTACTTCTGATTTGGTTAACTCGCCGTCAACCGTCACACCTTTGGCCGAGGGGTCGAATGCTGCACCCTCAGGGTAGGAAATCTCGCAGCCCAAGAGTGTGAGAGAACGAATGTCAGCTATAGATGCATCCCCGTTGCCAATTGCTCTGACAGTGGAAGCCCTGATTCTGAGATTCTCCGTCGTTCCATCATCTCCAGCTATTCCCCAGGAACCCCTTGCAAAAACGTAGCAACTGTCGATGGTGAGGTCTTTCTCCATGTATATAGCGCATGCCTTCGTTGACAGAAGCTTAAGGGTGCCTTTGCCCCTGATGGTGGTGTTCTGTCCAAGAGTAAGTGCTGCACCATTTTCAGATTTTATGGAGACCAGTCCTGAGTAAACAATGTTGAGCGGTTGCTCTGATATGATGGCAGTACCATCCTCGGTATAGAAGATGGTTGCATTCAAATGGAGGGTTGTGGTTTTGGGGTCATATCTTATGTTGCCACTGACAACCTTATCTATGAACGAGAGGTCACCGCAATTGTCGCTCGTCACCTGTGTACCTGCAATCCATAGGGGGTATTTCTCAACCTTGGTGGTAACCTTCTTTTCACCGTAGCGGACGTAATTGCCACAAGCGTCTTGGGCAATTACATCAATAATATAAGTTGTGCCGGGCTCAAGTCCGCTTATTGGGTATGATGAGGTTAAGGACCTAAATTTGTCCATATGCCAGCCAAGTTCTCCCTCTGTCTTCCATGCCGCCCTGTATTTCAAGTCCTTCAGCGGTGTGTCGTTGTCAGCGGCGGGTTTCAAAGTGAGGGTGATTGTATTGTTGGTTACCTCGGCTATAGAGTACTCGCCCGCTGTGGGGTCTTCCCATTCGGTGCGATAGACGGCCTCAATGGAATATTGGTTGCCATCACCGTACACGGTATCGGTAATCTTGCCATCAAAGCTCAGACCGAATCGTCCGCTGTACGGATTGCCACCATGTATTATAAGGGTTCCATTATCAAAGAGGCTCGAACCACGAGCTCTTTCGCCCGAAGACCATATTGCACTATAGCCGTACTTGTTATATTTTATTATCCAATATGTTTGACCTTCGTGTTCTTGCTCGTATTTGTAGCAAGAAGTCCTAGTGTTGTAGGAGTTGGCATGCAGGTCATTGTCACCACCGAAGGCCAGATACTCCTTATGGTCTGGAGAAAGAAATATCTCAATCCAGAAGGAGTTGTCGTCTCCTTGGATTTTTGATACTCGGTGACCATACAGTTGTTTTTCCACTCCGTTGATTTTTACATAGTTGCCAGCCGTCAGGGGCAGTGCTAACAATGTGGCGAAAAGGGCGGTCATCACCGTTCTCATTCTTTGTAGTAAAAATTTCTTCATAGCTATAAGGGTTTATTGTTAAACATTCCGTAGTCGCTTTACGTTTAATTTGGCTTTTATACTTGTCGTACGCTGGACAAGGCATTCCTTTGAGAACCAGATGCTGCGCAGTTGTCGTGTATTGACCGTTACGTGTCCCTTCTTTTGTGCTGTGTTCTGCGTTGAGCTTCCGCTTCTGTTACTAAGATAATGTAAATCTAATGCAGAATATCAACCTTGCTTGAATATTATGCCAGTATCTATTATTAGATGATTATCAGTATTATACGCTCTAAACGGTAGAAAAGTGACAATATGGATTCTGTTTAGATACGAAAAGGTAAAGATCTAACGTTTTTTACCTTCTGTTACACCGAAATTGCAAAAATGTGGGCGATGTGGGATGGTTAGTAGTCACTCCGAATGCCTTTTATTGCCACTGTGGTTCGTTTTCCCAACCAGAAGGAAAACCAAGGGCAGCCATATCTATTTCTGGAAACGTAGCAAAAAGTCTGTTCATCTTATCAAGCATATCGTTATTTGGAGATATG